>DSBP01000120.1 GCA_011049465.1 bacterium
GCGCACAGCAGTCTATCGTGAAATTAACATGATCAGGCCCATGGCAATCAGGGAAATTTTTCGCTGCCTGCCCCGTCCAACCTCAAGTACTGCAATTTACAATTTGGAATTTTCAATTTGCAAGTTAGTGGAAAATTTCAGTTCGCGCGCCTTTCAAACACCGCTCAAATACCGCGGACTGAAGTCCGCGCCTACGTTAAACCAAACAAACATTTGCCGCTTCTGTTTCCGCAGATGCACATGCTGTTAATGCTTGATTTAACGGGTGTTTTGTAGTAAATTCCTCAAATGGACAAACACAAACTCAGGGCTAAATACAGGGCGCTTCGTAAGAGGGAATGCGGTGAACCCTCTTTAAAATCATCGGCTGTTATCTCATCAAATTTCTTTTCCACTGTCCTGCCTGTTATTCCCGACGGGATTATAATGTGCTATGTTTCCATAAAAGGAGAGGTTGACACTTCAGCGATACTCAAAGAACTTCTTCGCAAAGGCCGCAGCGTCTGCGTCCCCTATCTTAAAGAAAAACGGATTATCCCCTGCCTTATTTCAAAAAGAACCGCCTTCAAAAAATCCGCTTTTGGCATTCCGCAGCCCCGCAGCCTGAAACCCGTAAAATCCCGGGATATCTCCGCAGTAATAACCCCGGGCCTTGCCTTTGACAGAAACGGAAACAGGCTTGGATTTGGCGGGGGGTACTTTGACAGGTTTCTTGCCGCCCTCCCGGCCTCATCCTTAAAAATAGGGACAGCCTTTTCATACCAGATATGCGGCCGCCTGCCGGGCTACGCGCACGATGTTAAAATGGACCTGATTATTACCGAGAAGGGATTTATTGTGCCTGCCGCAGCTTCGCCCGCTTCTTTATGACGGGTTCTCCCGTCTTCACCAGCATCTCATTCCACAGCGATGTAATTTCAGCCCGCTTCCCCCGCTCAAACCCGGACTCGATGTTTCTCAGGATTTTCAGAAAGAACAATGTTATATCCGCCTCTTTTCCCGCGGCCTCTTTAAGCGATATTGCCCTGCTCTCAGGCGGTGAATTATTGACATTTATCCCGACTCCCGTCACAACCCTTCCCCTGTAATAATCATTCTCCGTAAGTATCCCGCAGATTTTTCTTCCGCTGACAATTATGTCATTGGGCCATTTAATACGCGGCTTCACTCCAAAAATTTTCAGCGCCTTGGCAACAGCAACGGATGAAAGCATGACATGATAGTACGGCCTCTTGATTTTTTTCGTAAATACAAAAGAAAACCACAACCCCCCTCTTGCCGAGACCCACACAGCGCCGTGTTTTCCGCGCCCTTTTTCCTGCACATCAGCGGCCGCTATTGTGCCGCCGGGGATATCGCCCTTATACAGAAAACTGTTGGTGGAATCAATCGTGTCAAAAAATATTATTTTATTCAGCCTTTTGTTTTTCTTTACGGCACGCTCTATGCGCGCCCTGTCCAAGACACTTTGCATCGCGCGCCTAAAAGTCGAACTTAAAACTTATGTCTATTGCCTGAGGGGAGTGGGTAACGGAGCCGATGGATACATAATCAACCCTGAGCCTCGCTATATCACCCACCGTATGCATATTGACGCCGCCCGAGACTTCAATCTTTGCCCTGCACTTTGAGCCCCTTATTCTAGCGACTGCCTTTTCCATCATATCCACGGTCATATTATCAAGCATGATAATGTCGGGGTGGACGGATATTGCCTTCTCAAGCATCTCAAACGAATCAACCTCAATCTCTATCTTTATGTTTCCCGGAAGAAACCGCCTTAAATCCGTCATTGCCCTGTCAAGGTCAACAAGTTTTAAGTGGTTGTCTTTTATGAGGACAGCGTCATAAAGCCCCATCCTGTGATTCTCTCCGCCCCCTGTTTTAACCGCGTATTTTTCAAGAATTCTCAGATTGGGGGTTGTCTTGCGCGTGTCAAGAACAGCCACCTTATACGGCCTTGCTATCTCCACGAATTTTTTTGTCACGGTCGCTATGCCGGACAGCCGCTGGAGGATATTTAAAGCAAGCCTCTCTCCGGTAAGAAGCGCCCTGGCGCTGCCACGGACAACACCGAGAATATCCCCGTTTTTTATCCTGTCGCCGTCTTTCTTTTTAAATGTCATCCTTGCTTTTTTATCCAGTTTCAGAAAAACCTTTTTTGCTATCGGCAGCCCGCAAAGAACGCCTATGTCCTTGGCCTTGAAGACCCCCCTTAAAACCGCCTTTTCAGGCACTATCATATCCGTGGTAATGTCACCCGGCCCGATATCCTCGCGAAGCGCGTTGTCAATTATGGCATCCACTTCTTTGGAATATTTCCTCAGCAAATCCTTCATTTTATACCGCCTTTTCCAGAATTATTATAAGTCCCTTCAGCGCTTCCGCGTCAGCCTTCATTTTCGCAAGTTTCTCCTCTTCCTCAGCTATTACTTTTACCGGCGCGTTTGCCTTAAAATCCGCGTTTAACAGCTTGCGCTCCACTGATTTAACCCTGGATTCAAGTTTTAAGAGCGCCGCGCTTTTCCTTTTTATCAGCCCTGCCGCGTCCTTAATCTGGTCGCCGTTTATCCCGATTTCTCCGGTTCCGGCGGGCTGCCTTCCGATAAATACGGGCTTCTTTTCCCTTATAAACCCGGAGGCCTTGCCCAGTATTTTTATTATCTCTCCGTATTCTTCCGCGATTTTTGCCGCGTCCGCCTCAAGGTTCATATAAACCTCTGCCTTTTCACCCGGCCCTATCTCAAGCTCGCCCCTTATGTTTCTTATTGTGTATATGATTCTCATGAGCGTCTCCATCTCCTCTTTGCAGCCGGCACTGCCGGTCCCGGCTTCGGGCCAGCTCTCCTTCATTATTGTCCCTGTTTTTGCCGCAAGCGGCAGGTTTGAATAAATCTCCTCCGTGATAAAAGGAATGACAGGATGCATCATTATAATGCTCTCTTTGAGCACCTTTGCCAGCACTTTTTTTACGGTACCCGCGTACTCGGACTCCTCCTTATAAATCTCTATCTTTGCCGTCTCTATGTACCAGTCGCAGAAAGAATGCCAAAAAAACTCATACAGGGAGACAGCCGCCTCGGAAAACCTGTACTCTTCAAGACTGCGTGTTACCCTTTCTATAAGGGAATCGAGCTCGCCGAGTATCCATCGCTCCGGCAGTTTCAGCCCCTCTCTGCCGCCCGAATAGACATCCCCCACGCCCCCAAGATTTGATATCGCGAACTTCGAGGCGTTCCATATCTTATTCATAAAAACGCTGTACCCTTTCAGCCGCTCATCAGAAAAGGATATATGCCTCTGCTGAGTCTCCAGAGCCGCCATGGTATAACGCAACGCGTCGGCTGAATGCGACTCTATTACGCCGAGCGGGTCGACAACATTTCCCTTTGACTTACTCATCTTTTTGCCCTGCGCGTCGCAGACAAGGGAATTTATCACAACCGTATGAAACGGCTCTTTGCCCATGAACTTAACGCCTGTCATTATCATTCGCGCGACCCAGAAAAAGAGTATATCCCAGCTTGTCACAAGAACCGACGTGGGATAAAACATCTGCAGGTCCTTTGTCTTTTCCGGCCAGCCCAGCGTGGAAAAGGGCCACAACGCCGAGGAGAACCAGGTATCAAGGACGTCCTCATCCTGCTTAAGCCCCGCGCCCCCGCATTCAGGGCATTTTTCAGGCGCTTCCTTGGCCACAACCATACCCCCGCACCCGCAGTAATAGGCGGGAATCCTGTGCCCCCACCACAGCTGCCTTGAAATGCACCAGTCTTTAATGTTCCGCATCCACTCAAAATATACCTTTTCCCACATATCAGGCACAAACTTGACCCGCCCCTCCTCAACAGACCTGATTGCCTCTTTTGCCATGGGGCCCGTCTTTACGAACCACTGCGTGGATATATAGGGCTCAACCACCGTATCGCACCTGTAACAGTGGCTGACCGCGTGTTTGTGCGGCTCTGTCTTTACAAGCAGGCCCAGGCTGTCAAGCGCCTCAACAACTCTTTTCCTCGCCTCAAACCTGTCAAGGCCGCTGTATTTCCCCGACTCGCCGGCCTTTTCATTCATGGTTCCGTTCTCATTCATTACATTTATAATTTCAAGCTTGTGTCTGGCCCCCACCTCAAAGTCATTGGGGTCATGCGCGGGCGTTATTTTAACAGCGCCCGTGCCAAAATCCTTGTCAACATACGAATCCTTTATTATGGGTATCTTTCTTCCTGTTTCAGGCAGTATTACCCGCGTCCCTTCCTTTATATCCACGTATCTTGCGTCTTCGGGATTAACCGCTACAGCCGTGTCCCCGAGCATGGTCTCCGGCCTTGTTGTCGCGACTTCGATGTACCTTCCTGACCCGTCGGCAAAAGGGTACCTGATATGCCAGAAATTCCCGTTTATTTCCTTATGAACAGCCTCAATATCGGAGAGGGCCGTCCTGCAGCGCGGGCACCAGTTTATAAGATAATCGCCCCTGTAAATCAACCCCTCCTCATATAATGACACAAAGACCTCTTTGACGGCGTTTGAAAGCCCTTCATCCATCGTAAAACGCTCCCGCGTCCAGGCAAGAGAACTACCGAGGCGGCGAAGCTGCCTCATTATCTCGGCGCCGTATTTCTCCTTCCACTGCCACACCTTTTCCGTGAACTTTTCCCTGCCAAGCTCTTCCTTTGTCTTCTTCTCCTTTTTAAGCTCCCGCTCAACAACATTCTGCGTGGCTATGCCCGCGTGGTCGCACCCCGGCAGCCACAGGACATTATATCCCCGCGCCCGCTTGTATCGCGCCAGTATGTCCTGCAGAGTGTTATTCAGAGCGTGCCCCATATGAAGGGAGCCAGTCACATTAGGCGGCGGAATCACTATACTGAAAGGCGGTTTATTTGAAGCCTCCTCAGGCTCAAAGTATCCGTTTTTTTCCCACTCTTTGTAAATCCTGTTTTCTATGTCTTTCGGCTCATATCTGTCCAAGGATTTCCTCCGGAAATTATGTTATGCGCGCGATTGCCGCGCGCCTCATTGCAAAACCGGTAAAACCTGCAGCCCGTCTTCAGCGGTTAAAACACCGCCCATGTATATGTGGCCGGAGAGCGTGTCAACTTCAGCGCCTTCCACAAGCAGCCGCACGCCGCGCACGCCTTCAAAATTATGGATTATTGTGTTTACGACAGAATAAACCGCCATGTATTCCGCGGTTGTCCCGCCCCTGTGGTTGACCCTGAACTCCTCGGTAAGGTCAACATAGACAACACTGTTTGAATCCATATAAACCTCTTTTATCCCGGTCCCTGCCGGAACCGGCCTTACATAGCCCTTTGGCGCGTCCGAGAAAAGCTTTATCAGCGCCTGTTTTATCCTGTTCACAACCGCCTTTGCCTCATAAATCTCCGCTTCAAGCACCCTGAAAAAATCAGATTCCGCGTCCCCCAGAAAGATGCTTATCTTTATCAGGTTGTCCCCTTCACTGTAAAGCGCTCCGTATGCCGCGTCATCCTGTGCTTTTTTCCCGCTTAAGGCCGCCCCCCCGGAGAAAAACAAATAGGCCGCAATGATTACAGCTGCCAGCGCCGCAGCCGTAATAACAACAGAAATCAGCCTGTTTTTTCCCGCTCCCGGCTTCATCTTTCACCTTCCGCGTCGCGCAGGTAGTGTACTATTCCCTCTTTAAGATGATATGCTATTTTGTTTATCACTTTGGAGTCCTTTAACTGTGACAGGTCATACCTGTTATTCATATTGCCCAGTTCCACTATTACCGCGGGCATGGTAACCCCCCTAAGAAGAACGGAATCTATTCCCTTTTCCCGGCGGGCTCCCAGAGGAAGCACGTCATTATCTCCTGCTGCGGCCCTTGAGCTGTCTTCAGACAGCAGCGCGGCCTGCATGTACCTCGTTATTGTCGTTGAGAGTTCCCTTGATTTTTCCGTGAATTCAGCCTGGGCAGAATCCCATGGCTTTAACCCTCCGCCGGCAGCATGCTGCGGCTTCCGGTTATACGCCATATAATAAACCTTGTATCCGCCCACATCAGGAGAATCATACCAGTCGCAATGGAGTGATATAAAGATGGAACCGGCGTTTGCGTTTGCAGATCCGGCGCGGTTTTCCGCAGTTATATAATCATCCTCTTCCCTTGTCAGAAAAACGCTTATGTCCTTTTCCGTTTTCTCCAGCTTTTCCTTCAGTTTTTTTGCCGTTTCAAGGGTTATTGTTTTTTCAAACGCCCCTCCGGCGGCTATTCCCCAGTCACCGCCCCCGTGCCCGGGGTCTATAACGACAATGTGTTTTTTTTCGGCATCAAGGTCAACAACAGGCGGAAACATTTCCGCGGCAACGGCGGAAAAGGCCGGAACCAGAAAGAACAGCACCGCAAGAAGTTTAAGCCGGGTTTTCATCAGGAAGCACGGCCCCTGTTTTTTTAAACATTCCCATATTCCTGAATTTTTCATATCTCTCTTTCAGCAGAACTTCAACCGGTTTTCGCATTAAAACATCAAGGTTCTTAATCAGCGCTTCCTTCAGCTTGCCTGCGGCAAAATCCGGGTCCGTATGCGCCCCTTCAGCGGGTTCCTCTATTATCTCGTCTATGACCTTGAAAGAAAGAAGGTCCCCGGCAGTAGGCTTCAGTGCCTGCGCCGCGTCAGAGGCGCGCTTGGAGTCTTTCCAGAGTATTGCGGCGCAGCCCTCAAACGATATCACGCTGTACATGGCATACTTCATCATAAGAACCCTGTCTCCAACGCCAATGCCGAGCGCGCCGCCGCTGCCGCCTTCTCCTATAACGCTTATTATCACCGGGACCTTAAGCCTTGCCATTTCAAGAAGATTTTTCGCTATGGCCTCTGCCACTCCGCGCTCCTCCCCCTCTATTCCGGGAAACGCGCCCATAGTATCGATAAAAGTAATCACAGGCAGGCCGAACTTCTCGGCCAGTTTCATGAGCCTGAGCGCTTTTCTGTAACCGTCAGGCTGGGCCATGCCGAAATTCCTGAGTATGTTTTCTTTTGTATCCTTTCCCTTCTGGAGCCCCAGAACCATTACAGGCCTGTCTTCAAGCCTGGCTGTCCCGCCCACAAGCGCCTTGTCATCGCCAAACCCCCTGTCTCCGTGCAGTTCGGAAAACCCGTTAAAAATCCGCTCAATATAATCAAGGGTTCTTGGCCTCTTCGGGTGCCTCATTATCTGGAAAATCTGCCACGGAGTGAGTTCCTTGTATATCTCGGCTCTCATTTCAGCGATTTTAGCCTCCAGCTTTGAGACCTCCTCGTCAACATTAATGCTCTTGTCCTTTGCGAGCGCTTTCAGCTCATCTATTTTTCTGCGAAGCTCAAAAATAGGCTTTTCAAATTCAAGCCTGTGCTGATCCATTTTTTCTCTCCTTCAAAAATAGCTTATATAAAGAATTTTTAGTATTCTTGACAACCGCATATCTTCCTGCCCGATTCTGTATTTTGCCGCTACCGCAATCTCTATGGGGTCGAAGAAATAGGCAAGCGACCCGTTAATAAACCCCCTGTCCCCCCTGAAAATTCCGTCATATTCAAGATTTGCCGTAAACTCCCTTGTTACCGCAAACGCCATTCCCGCGCCCATGTCAACTTCCCTGCCAAACTCCGCAAATTGATTTGTATGAATCGCTCCGGTCAACTGGACAAAAACCGGCCCTATTCCGGCCTCTTTGCTCACAGCCAAGAAAACCCCTTTAGGCGGCACTCCAAAATAACCTTCCCCCTCATAACCAAGGGCAATGGCGGGAACGGGCCCCTCGTCGTCCGTTATCCTTATCTTCCCCAGGAACTTCAGGGGCAAAACAACATGTATATCGCCTGTGCCTATAACATTTATTACATTAAACGCACCGCCTATCATAAGCCTGTCAAATATGCCGACATAAAGCCTTGTAAGTATGCCTCCGCCGGGGTATAGCTTGATATCGCCGCGCACCTCTCCCTTTAAAAGCGTACCGGCTGCCGGCACATCAAACAGCTCTATATTTCTTGCCTGCGCGCCGTGAACAGGCTGCGTCATAAAAAAAACAACAACCGCAAGCGCCGCAACAAAAATCCTTGTCATACATCCTCCGTTGAATCCGGCCTCAAAGGCCGGTTTCATCATTTTTCCCGCGTTCTTCTATCCGCCCGATTCTGCCGGAATTTTCATCCTGCCGGAGCGTTAAATACTTAACAGCAGCTTCAGCCCTTTTCAGGCCTCTTAAAATGTATATATTAACAAATAACAGGAGTAAAATAAAGAATAAAATGGCCGCCAGCACCTTCACAACCACGGATGATTCCTTTTCGAGCCTCTCCGCCAGAACACGCGCCTTCTCCGCGTTTTCATCCGCCCTTTTCTCAGAGGCCTCAAGCCCGGCCTTAAGCGCCTCTGTGCCTGCCGCGGCTTCGTCCCTTACTTTATCAATACGCCTGTTAATTTCATTCAGAAGCATGTAGTATTGCGAAAACCCCTCCGGCCCCGCAACAGCGCTCTTTTTCCGGCCATCCTTAACGGTTTCCTTCCTTAATCCGCTGTCTATTATTATCAGGCTTTCGCGCTCTTCAGCCAGCACAGCATAAAACGCCTCGTACTTCGGGTTTTCAGGCTCATTTTTTACCGCCTTTTCCATCAACAAAGCAGCCGCTTCAGCATCTCCCCCAAGATACAGGTTAACGGCCCTCTCAAAATCCGCATCTGCCTGAGAAGCAAATACCGCGCCGCCTGCGGCAGCCAGTTTAACAGCGATTATAAAAAACAAAACAAGCCTTATCATTTTCCAACTCCGGCGCTTATGATTTTTTTCAGCCGTTCCTTGAGCATTACTGTTTCAGCGTATTTATCGGCACCTCTTCCGGCTGACTCAAGGCGCTTCAACGCGTCTGCGTAACTGCCCTTAATATATAACACTCTGGCGCTTTTGTAAACGCGGTTTATGTCTTCCGGCATCTTAGCCGGCTCAACCCTCACTTTTATCGACCCTTCGCTCTCTTCACCGCCTGAAAACGCAGTAATACGAACCTCATAAACCAGTCCGTTTTCAAGGCCTCTTATAAGAAAACCGGCCTCATCCGCGCCGGCCGTGTCCGTAAAGGTTTCCGTGCCTTTATCATCACCGACATATACCCTGAACCCGTCAATGCTTCCGTAAACCGAATTCCATTTTATATACGCCGAGCCGTCCCCGGGATGTGCTTTAAGCGCCGACGGAGGCGGAAGCCGTTTTCCCGGTTTTCCCGGCAGAACAAACCTGATTCCCATCTTATGGGACTGCCCCATCTTTTCATGCGTCATAAAAGCGTAATCAATAATAAAACCTCCGGCCTTCAAACCTGCCCCTGCGGTAACAGAAGGGCCTATTGATTCATAAAACACCGCGCCGCACCGCGCCGCAACCGGCCCAAATTCTTTCTCAACACCCGCCATAACCTGCGTGCCGCCGTTTACGTTTAAGTCAAACCGCAGGGAGGCCGAGACAGCCGCCGTAACCGCCCCTTTATAATTAATACCCGCGTCCAGCTTTGTCCCTATGTCATCCTCTGCCCCGCCTTCAAATCTTAAGCGTGACGCCGGATCACTGATAAAAAGAGCGAACCCGATTTTTTCAGCAGCCAGAAAATCCTTTATATAATATATGATACCCGCATCAGCGCTTAATGCCCTTGCGGGAGCTCCGTAGAGAACGTCCAGCAACTTAACGCTTAAGCCGGCATATAAATCCCTGAAAAGCGGCGCTGCGGCCGAGACAGAATAAACATTTTCCCTGCTTCCTGTTTCCGAAAACACGGATGAAGCACCTGCCGCGACAGTAAAAGAACGCAAAATTCCCAGCGACGCTCCAAACGCCCAGAACTGCCTTTTATGATTTACAAGCGAACCGTACGCCCCGATAAAACCCTCTCCTTCACAGGATGCCAGGCCCGCGGGGTTATTAAAGACAGCTCCGACGCCTTCGGCAGAAACAGCCGTGGACGCCCCCATGCCTGATACTGCCGGGTCAATATTATTAATGGCGCCTCCGCTGAAATAAGCCATTACAGGCGCGGTAAATAAAATCAGGGGCAGAACCGCCGCCCTTTGCAGAAAAACCCGTTTTTTCATCCATTCTCCTTGATATAACATTTGACATTTCCGGCTGTTTTATTATGCCGGCCCGCAGCCTGCCGCAGTGTATCTGATTATTCAACGAAGCTCAATCCGCCCTTCATTCCGGCAGCAAGCAGCCTTTCTTGGCGAAGCCGGATAAATCACGCGCCGTCTTTATCCGTTAAAAATTTCTGAAGTTCGCGCGTAAAGGCGTTTATATCCTTAAACTGCCTGTAAACAGAGGCAAACCTCACATATGCCACTTCATCAAGTTTTGCCAGCTTCTCCATGACCATCTCCCCGATTGAGGCCGATGGAATCTCTTTTTCCATCCTGCTGTAAAGCTGTTTTTCTATGTCTTCTATCACCTCGTAAAGCTTTTCAATGGAAATGGGCCGCTTTTCGCACGCCTTTGTAAGCCCCGCGAGAATCTTATTCCTGTCAAAGGATTCCCTCCTGCCGTCCTTCTTTATTACAAGCGGCAGGGCGTGCTCTATCTGCTCATACGTGGTAAAACGTTTTGTGCACTTGAGGCACTCCCTCCTCCGCCTTATTGACTCTCCCTCCCTGCTTTCCCTCGAGTCAACAACCTTATCAACCTTATGCCCGCAGTATGGACACTTCATTCTCTCACCGCTTTCTCAGCTGTTCAAGCTGTCCCAGCGCCCTCTGATCCGCCGGGTTGATTCGCAGCACGGTTTCATACATCCTGGCAGCAGCATCATTGTTTCCTGTCATTTCATGGAGCCGCCCGATATTCAGGTATCCCTCGGCATAATCGGGCCTTCTCTCAACCGATTTTTCGAACATCCTTATCGCGTCATTTACCCTTCCCAGATTCGCGTATAGTATCCCGAGGTTGCTGTATGTTGACGTCTCGGTCACTATGTCCCTGTGCCATTGTTTATTGTCTATGGCCTGCTCATAATAATACAGAGCCTGCTCTGTTTTGTCCTTTCCCTGAAGCATATATATATACCCCATATAACTCAAAGGCATCGCAAGATCGGGATAAAGCCGCATATATCTTTCACACAGCTCAAGAGCCTTGTCAAACTCTCCCCTGTTGATATGAATGCCGGCAAGATCCATCCCAAAGTAGGCGTTGACCGGGTCCCGCTTAATCGCTTCGTTATAATACCTGATTGCGTCCTCGTATTTTGAGCTGTCAAGCGACTCGCCGTAAACCTTATAAACCCTTGCTATATTATTATAGTTATACCCGTTAATCGGGTTAATTTCAAGGGTCCTCCGGTGAATTTTCAGAGCCTCGTTGATGAAATATCTTTTTTTCTGAGGGTCGCTTTCCTTTCTCACAAGGCGCTCGTATCCGATACCGTATTTAACCCAGTATATTTCACGCTGCGGGTTCAGTTTTACGGCCCTGTCATAATAATGCGTTGACAGGTCATCCCTGTCAGCCGCGACAGCTATGTTCCCTATTTTAAAATAAAGATCCGCGGCCCAGTAGGTAATCAGCCTTGCCTGGAGCGCGATTACGGCTATTACGGCCGCCGCTATAACAGCTTTTTTATGCCTTTGAAAAAAACCCTCCAGGCTGAAACTGTAGTAGTTCTTTTTTCCCGATTCCAGCGCTATAATCATCGCCATGCACACCCAGTAAAGCGAGCCGTAAGCCACCACAGTATAGTTGAAGAGCCCCTGCGTAAAGTATGCGGCCACAGCCATGAAAAATCCGAACACAAGGTAGCGCCTGAACAGGTCCTTTTCGCCGAATATCAGGTTGTATGACTTTTTTAAGTAAGTTAAAAACAAAAGCATAAAAAAACCGAAACCAGCCATTCCCTGCGTCGCGAGAACCTGAAGAAATACATTATGGGTTTTTTCCGGGGTCCCGTTCCACTCAAGCTGCCAGTAGATGGGCAGCCTGTAATAAGGAAAAACCACCTGGAAAGTGTCGAGCCCTGTTCCAAAAACCGGATTGTCGCGGAACATCATAAGGGCGCTCTTCCATATATACAGCCTCGGGGTCAGGACAAAATTTCCCGGCACAATTATGAGCAGCATCCTCTCCCACAGCATGGCCATCGCAGACCTCACTATCGGCAGAAAGAGGGTTATTACAAGAAGAAATCCAAACGCAACAAACCAGTTCCTGTTTGCCTTAAAGAGCCCTTCTTTCTCGCGCCTCGCGTCAATAAAAGCGTATACGGTAATCAGAATAAGCGTGACAAGAAGGCTGATGAACCCGGCCCTGGACTTCGTAAGAAAAAGCACCATTATGGCCGCGAGCAGTATAACAAGAACCGGGGCCTTATTGGCGTTCTTTTTCGTTATAAAAAACAACATAAAAATAACAGGAATCGCGCTTACAAGATAAGCGGCAAGAAAATTAGGGTTTCCCAGCGTGGAAAAGAACCTCTCGGGGCTGTATGTCTCGGGGTTCCACTTAACAAAATCCCACCCGAGATTTTGCGCCAAACCATAGGAGCATATTATCGCGGTTGCCGCCAGTATGGAAAAGACAATCTTTCCGATAAAAATGCGTTTTTGCGAAATATTTACCACGATATAAAAAAGAAAGAAATAATTGATTGCCGTTATTATTCCTTCGTAATCCTCGTAAACACCGAAAATGGAAATCATCAGGTTTTTCGTGAAAATCACGGTCAAAAAAGATACCGCAAGGTAGCCTGCCAGTGGGAAATCAAAATCCGTTTTAACAAGCAGGAGCCGCTTCTCCTTTATCGTGCTGATGAGAAAAAGCCCCGCGGCAAAAACAGTAAAAAAACGCATAACAAACATCTTGTTGGTCTCAAAGACATCATTGGCGCGCGTAAAAAATATCAACGGCACTATGATTACCATCGCCAGAATAGACAACTCTATTGCCTTGTCAGCCATCCTCTTTGAAAACAACCTGCTTCTCCATCTGCGCGCCTTAAGCGCGCTGATTCTCCGGTTTTTTTATTGCGTTTCAAAATGCCCGTGAATTATCCTTTATATAAAAAACACCGGTTTCAGGCATGGCCCATCACATTTCTTCGCAGCAGCGCCTGTCCCGGGCAAATCAATTTATATTTTAAATCTTCCCGTATTTTTTTTCAGCCTTTTTATAATCGCATTAATCTTAAGGGCCGCGTTTTTAACCTCTTTTTTCAGGTTTTTTTCCCTGCTTATATTATCCTTCAGCCTTTCAGCCACACAATTTAACTCATCAACCATTTTCCTGTCATTTCTGACAATTTCCTTAATACCCTCTATCATCTGATTAAGCTTAACCGCAAGCCCCTGCAGCTCGTCTCCCTTCCTGAACCTTACAGA
>DSBP01000308.1 GCA_011049465.1 bacterium
ACCTTAAAAAAAACATTCTTCCCATATATGAGCCGGGGCTTGAGGAGCTTGTGAAACGGAACAAAACAAGGCTGGTTTTTACGACCAGCCTGAAAGAGGGGGTGCAAAAATCCGATATTATTTTTATTGCAGTGGGCACCCCTCCTAAAGAAAACGGAGAAGCTGACCTGAGCTATGTTAAAAGCGCGGCAAAAATAATAGGGAAAAACATGAACGGTTATAAAATAATAGTCGATAAATCAACCGTTCCCGTGGGAATGGGCGACCTTGTGGCAAGCATCATAGAGGACAACGCGAAAAAAGCGGTTGAATTTGATGTGGTCTCGAGCCCGGAGTTTTTAAGGGAGGGCAGCGCGATTTATGATTTTATGAATCCTGACCGCGTGGTTATTGGCGCGAAAAAAAGGGAAGCTGCCGAAAAGGTGGCCGAGATATTCAAACCGCTTGATACAAAAATAATAATAACGGACCTGCGCAGCGCGGAGATGATTAAATACGCCTCGAATTCTTTTCTTGCTACAAAGATATCGTTCATTAACGAGATTGCCAATGTATGCGAAAAGGTCGGGGCTGACGTGGAGACCGTGGCAAACGGCATGGGTCTCGATAAAAGAATAGGAAAACTTTTTTTAAACGCTGGGGCGGGTTTCGGCGGTTCCTGTTTTCCGAAGGATGTCTCGGCCCTTATAAATATAGCCAGGCACGAGGATTATGAGCCGCTCATACTCAATGCGGTCATGGAGGTAAACAGGATTCAGCGCAAGCATGTGCTCAATAAAATAAAAAGAATGCTTGGGACGATTGAAGGCAAGCAGATAGGCATTCTGGGGATAGCCTTTAAACCCAATACCGATGACATAAGGGAAGCTGTCGCGATAAATATTATGAGGGCCCTTCTTGACAAGGGGTGCAGGATAAAGGCTTTTGACCCTGTTGCCATGAAAAACGCCAAGCGTGAGCTTAAAAACGTCAAATATGTAACAGGTGCTTACGAGGCTGCTGAAAAGGCAGAGTGCCTTGTCATAATGACGGAGTGGAACGAATTCAAGGAGCTTGACCTTAAGAAGATAAAAAAACTGATGAAGTCGCCTGTTATTGTTGACGCGAGAAATATATATGACCCTGTTCTTATTAAAAAAATGGGGTTTCAGTATACGGGGATAGGAAGAAGCTGAAAATACAGATTAAGGAGGTTTGAAATATGGCAAAAGACAATAAAGAACAGAAAAAAACACAGCAGCAGCCCGTGAAATACACGGTGAAGGAGTATCTGATAATAAATGGATTTTTTTGGGCATTTTTACTTGTGGTCTCAATAGCGGTTTTTTTCGCGGCCGGAGGAAAGTGGGACCCTGTCATGAAAAGCGTTTTTACATTTATATTTCTTGTTTTTGGGCTAGGGTTTTCTGCGGTATCGGTATTTGATTACGTTTATGACAGGGCGGCAAAATCAGATGAAACAGGCGGTTAGAGCGGCAGTATTGCCGGTTATTATATCATTGGTTTTTCTGCTGCCTGTATCCGGGCAGGAAAGCTCGGTTGAGGAAGGCGCAAGGCAGCCGGCTTCTTTTACGGCCGGGCAGGCGGGTTCTGACCCGGTAAAACCGGCTGCGACGCCCGTGCCCGCGCGTGATTATACAAAAGAGATAAACGAGCTTCGCGTAAGAATAAATGAGCTTAGCGGGGCCGTAAACGTATTGAGGGAGGAGGCCCGGGCGCTGGCTGAAAAAAACATGGAGCTTGCGGGGGTATCCAATAAAGCGGACAGGCTTGAAACCAGGCTCCTTGAACTTGAGCAAAAAAACGAGGCTGATAAAAAGAGGCTGGACAGCCACACGGTTGAGTTCCGGGAGATGCGGGATACGGTCAAGGACCGGGTTGACAGGATGCGGAGCTGGGATGATATCCTTGGTGTATTAAAAAAAGAGATAACAAATAACGAGCTTGAGACAGCAAGGCTCAAAAAAGAGATAAACGACCTGAAACGCATCGGCGGCGGGGAAAGTGTTTTTGATGCTGTGGCTTCCTGGCCGTATATAGGTATAACAGCGCTTATAATATCCATTGCCGCTTTTATCGCGGCTGTGGCGAGATAGCCTTATGGCGAGGAGTATGACGGGGTGGGGCACGGGGAAACACAGGTTATTTACCGTCAATATCAGGGGGCTCAATTCGAAATATTCCGAGGTGGTGCTTCACATGCCGCAGGAATTGTTTTTTTTGGAGCCGTATATTTATAAATATATAAACGATAATACCGCGCGCGGGCGGGTAGATGTATACTTCAGCGCGGAAAAAAACGGAGGGGCGCGGAAACTTGTAATAGATGAAAGGCTGTTTGAAAAGTCGGTTATGGTTTTTAAAAAACTTTATAAGAAGGCGGGAATTAAAGGCCCGGTTGTGGCGTCGGATATTCTTGCCAATATAGATGGAATAGCGAGGCTGGAAAGCGGCCCTGCGTCCGCGGCCATAACATGGGAAAAAGTAAAACCGGTGCTGGCAGGCGCGTTTAAGGATTTTACGGGCATGAAAAACAGGGAGGGCGCAAGGCTCGCGGCTGATATACGGAAAAAAGCTTCCCGTATCCGCGCTGAATCCGCGAAAATAAAGGCGTTGTATATTAAATTCAGGGCCGTATTTGTTGCGAGGGCAAGAAAAAGGGCGGCCGAGATTCTTGACGGGGAAAATGAAAAGAGGGTTTTAAGCGCGGGAATAGTTGAGGTTCTGGAAAAGTATGACATAACAGAGGAACTTGTTAGGATCAATTCACACCTTGTCCAGATCGAGGCGTTTTTAAAACTTGAAAAAGGCGCGGGGCGCAAGCTTGATTTTCTTGCCCAGGAACTTTACAGGGAAGCAAATACGATAGCGTCAAAGATACCCGATTCAGATACCGCGCATTCCGTCATAATGATTAAAGAATGTACGGACAAAATCAGGGAGCAGGCGCAAAATCTCGAATAAACACGGGAACGGAGAAGGAATGCTTTTAAACGTCGGTTTTGACAATGCTGTTGTGGCGGAAAGAATTGTGGCTGTTGTGGCTGTTAATTCCACTCCGGTCCGAAGGATGATAGACGAATCGCGCAAGGCAGGGACTCTTATTGACGCGACACACGGCAAAAAAATACGGTCGGTCGTTGTGACGGACAGCAGCCACTGTGTTTTATCCGCGCTTCAGGCTGAAACCCTTACGGGCCGGCTATCGGGAGCGCATAAGCAGGCAGAGAGAAAGACGGAGGGAAAAACAGCAAAATGAAGAGGGCCGGGATTGTTTTTGTTGTGTCAGCGCCGTCAGGGGCGGGAAAAACAACTGTAATAAGGGAATTCCTGAAAAAACACAAGCGGGATTTTGTTTTGTCGGTATCTGCGACCACGCGCCCACCGAGAAACGGCGAAAAAGACGGAAGGGATTATTATTTTTTTTCTGAGGATAAGTTTAAAAAGTTTATTGAACAGGGCAAGTTTCTGGAGCATGCACGGGTTGTGGGAAACCGGTACGGAACGCTTAAAAAAACCGTTATAAACAGCGCGGAAAACGGAAAAAATGTGATTATGGATGTGGATGTACAGGGGATGAAATCCATAAAGAAGAGGCTGCCTGAATCCGTGGCTATTTTTCTAAAACCTCCTTCATTTGAAGAACTGAAAAAAAGGCTTGAAGGCCGTAAGACAGAGTCGAGGGAATCCCTGGCTAAACGGCTTAAGCTCGCAAAAAAAGAATTGAAAGAAGAGCAAAAGTATGATTATATAGTAGTTAACAAAGAACTCGGGAAAGCCGTGGAAGATCTCGAAGAAATCCTCAAAATTGAGAGACAAAAGAGGTATCAGCCAAAGGAGGCTTTTGAAAGATGAAAAAGACAGAATATGCGGTTCAGGATTTCAGGAAAAAGATAGCCAATAAATATGCTGCGGCCATTATTGTTTCAAGCAGGGCAAAGCAGATAAGGGAAAACCCGGCGGATGTTGACGAAAAACTCAGAAAACTCAAGCCGACCGTAAGCGCTTTAAGGGAGTTTCTCGAGGACAAGGTGAAGTATCCGGAATATGACCTTGATAAAATCAATATAGAGGAGTAACGCGAAGTGCGGGTTGTATTGGGAGTGACCGGAGGCATAGCCGCTTACAGGGCGCCTGAGATAGCAAGGGCCCTGAAAAAAAAGGGAGTTGATGTTGTATGCGTGCTCTCAAGCGCTGCCGAGGAATTTGTAACCCCGCTTTCTTTAAGGACCGTTACGGAAAATCCTGTCTTTACCGATATGTTTCATGCGGCGAAAAATCCCGGCTCAAAAGTTGAGCATATTGACCTCGCGAGAAACTGCGATGTGATACTCGTCGCGCCGGCCACAGCCAATGTTATCGGCAAAGTGGCGGCGGGAATAGCGGATGACCTTTTAACAACAGTCATCATGGCCGCGGAAAAAAAGGTAATATTCGCGCCCGCCATGAACAAGGCTATGTGGGCAAACCCGATAGTAAAAGCCAATGTTGAAAAACTCAAAAAACTGGGGTATATCTTTACCGGCCCCGCTGAAGGCGTGCTTGCCTGCGGTGAATACGGCGCCGGCCACATAGAAGACACTTCTGTAATCGTAAACGCTGTTCTTGCGTCTGCGAAAACAAAGGCTTCGTCTAAAAAAAAACTGTCCTGATCACCTCCGGCCCCACAAGGGAAAAAATTGATTCCGTAAGGTTCATATCAAACCCCTCTTCCGGGAAGACCGGATTTCATCTGGCAAATGAGGCGATGTCAAGAGGATATAAAACCATATTTATTACCGGGCCGTCTTCCTTTATTCCTTTAGCGGATATTGTTGTGAAAGTTGAGTCCGCCGCTGAAATGAATACTGCCGTAAAAAACCACCTTAAAACCGCGGATGTTGTTATAGGGGCCGCTGCTGTGGGTGATTTCTATCCTGAGCGGTTTGGGGGGAAAATTGACAGAAAAGAACCAATGACATTAAAACTGAGGCCGACCGAAGATATAATCGGGTTTGCGGGTAAAAACAAGGGAAAAAGAATAATTGCGGGATATTCCGCGGAGATGGGAAAGAATTTTAAAAGGGCTGTTGAAAAAATGAAGAGGAAAAAAATTGATATCATGGTTGTGAATGATATTTCAAAAAAAGAAGCGGGGTTTGAGTCCGATTTCAATGAAATAACAATAATAAACCGCCGTGGACGGGCTGTTTTTTCCGGAAAAGGGACAAAGGAAGAACTCGCATCCCGTGTCTTTGACGTCATAGAAAAGGCAGGGGCATAAATGCGGAAAATAGCCGCCCTGTTTCTTCTTTTTTTTATGTCGTTTATCCTGTCCGGCGAGCCGAGAAAAATAAGCGGGAGAGAGTTGTTTAAAAACGAAATTCTTGTTGAGTTTAAGGAAGAGGCCCGGGGTACAGAGGCTGTGAGGCAAATCGAGGAAAAATACGGGCTCAAAAGGACGCACAGGCATCTTGATACTCCGTTCAACTGTTATATAGTCAATGAAAAGGAAAAACTGCTTTTTATTGTCGAAGAGATCCAAAAAGAGGGCTCTGTTAAATACGCGCAGCCTAATTACATAAGGAGGGCGCTTTACACGCCTGTTGCCGGCGGGCCGAATGACACGTATTATCAGAACGGCTCGCAATGGGGGTTTAATAAGATTATGGCTGACGCGGCATATGCGGCCGGGCTTATCGGGCAGTTCCCCGAAAGGACAGTAATTGTCGCGGTTCTTGACACGGGCATCCGCGGGACGCATGAGGATCTCGCGGGCGTTACAACAAACGGATATAATGTGTTTAACCCGGGAGCAGATCCGTTTGATGACGATATTGACGGAGGCCACGGCACGCATGTTGCGGGAATAATTGCCGCGAATACGGGCAACGGCACGGGTATAGCGGGCACGGTTTATGCCAATGTCAGCTGGAACGCACGCGCCCTGATAATGCCGGTAAAAGTGCTTGATTCCGAAGGCGCCGGGACGGACGCCGGTGTTTACGCCGGAATCAAATGGGCGGTTGATAACGGAGCGATGATACTGAATTACAGTTTTGGGGGGGCCGAAAACAGCCAGGCGCTTCAAAGCGGGGTTAATTACGCGGCTGAGCGCGGAAGGTTGAGCGTGGCCGCTGCCGGAAATAACGATACCGCTGTATATTACCCTGCGGCGTTTTCGAACGTAATAAGTGTGGCGTCGACTGACGAGGATGATAAAAGGGCTGTTTTTTCCAATTACGGCAAAATTGACGTGTCTGCCCCGGGAACAACTGTGTGGAGCACGGACAATGGCAGTGACACTGCATACAGCGCTTACAGCGGAACATCCTTTGCCGCGCCTTTTGTATCGGGGCTGGCAGCGCTTATAGTGCTTAAATACGGCGATGTGGGAACTGAAAATGTACGCAATATAATAGAGCAGACCGCGGATGACGTGGAAACGCAGGGATACGACAAATACACGGGGTGGGGAAGGATAAATGTGCTGAGGGCGCTGAACCGGGATTTTACGCCGGTTTCCGTGAGGCTCAAAACATACAACTGGCCCAATCCTTTCTCCTCCCAGAGGGATATTCATACAAATATAACATGTGTTATAAGCGAGCCGGCGGATATAAGGCTTACAATCTATGACGCGGCAGGCAGGATTGTTTATGAGGCGGAAAAGAAAACAGGCGAGGTAAACATCGGGTTTAATATTATAAGATGGGACGGAAAAAATAAAGACGGCAGGCTGGCCGGAAACGGCACCTATTTTTATACCATAAGAGCAGGTTCGCTTACCGGAACAAACAAGATAACTATATTAAACTGACGGAGGAGTGTGCGTTGCAGAGAAAGTGTTTGAAGGTTGTTTTAGTGATGGTGTTTTTACAGGTTTTTTTCAGCCGGTTTTACGCGGCCGGGGAGCCGATGGCTTTTCTAAACATGGGAGCGGGAGCCCGTGCCACAGGCATGGGGGGCGCTTTTGTCTCTGTGGCTGACGATACATCGGCGGTGCTTTACAACCCCGCGGGAATAGTGGGTGTCCACGGAATGCAGCTCGCCGCTGAGACATATATTCTTTCACTGGGAAGGTCCGTAAACTACATGTCAATCTGCAAGCCTTTTGATATAGGGGACAATGTCTATTCCACGGCGATATCATGGCTCAATTACTCCGCGGGCAGGGACATAGAAAAGAGAACGACGAACTCGAATGACCCCGATTCCCTTTTTTCTGATGTATCGCATTTTTTTATTTTTACGGCCGCCGCGGCAGTGAGTAAAAGGTTTTATGCAGGGGCCAATATTAAACTGATGCTTCATTACATAGGCGAGGCGCAGGGGACAGGCGTGGGGTTTGACGCGGGCGCGTTTTTTAAGACCGGTATGGGTTTAGACTTCGGGCTGAGCGTAATGAATATATCGGCAAATATGAACTGGGATAACTCGCCTCATGTTGAGAAGGCTGCTCCTGTTATATCGGCAGGGGCATCATATAATGCAGCGGGGCTTTTCAGGGTGCCCGGGCTCAAGCTTCTTTTAAGCGGCGATATCCTTTACAATTCCTTTGGATATCTGTCGGCGCGCGCAGGGGTTGAGGCTTCGGGCAACGGGGTATTTTTTATACGGGCCGGCTATAGCGGGGCTCCCGCTTTTGGAGTGGGAATAAAGCTGGAGCCCAGCCAGGTCTTCGCGTTCAGGTTTGATTACGCTTTTATTGACGATATAATAATACCCGGAGCTTTTAATCACAGGCTGGGTGTGACGGTTGAGTATATTTTCCCGCACCGTGTAAAGGTTGAGGAGGAAGCGCCCGAGGAGAAGGTGAGAAAAAGGGAGGAGGGCAGGGACTATGAATCGCCGTGGTAAAGGGGCCGCTGTTGAAGGAATAAGCTGCGTCATAATCGCGCAGAATGAGGAAAAAAACATTGCGGGTTGTGTAAAGGCGTTTAAGTGGGCCGGCGAAACAGTCGTGATTGACGGAGGAAGCCGTGACAGGACAGCGGCTCTTGCCCGCAAGGCAGGGGCTCGGGTTTTTTACAGAAAGTTTGACGGGTACTCGCGCCAGAAAAACTTCGCTGTCAGCAAAGCGTCAAAGGGGTGGGTTATCAGTGTTGACGCGGATGAGCGGCCTGAGCCCGGGTTTGAAAAAGCCGTGCGCAGGGCTGTGGAAAACAGGGAGGTTGACGGATACTGGCTGCCGCGAAAAAATTTTTTTTACGGAAGGTTCCTTCGCTTTGGAGGGCAGTACCCGGATTATCAGTTAAGGCTGTTCAGGAAAAACAAGGGCAGGTTCGCGGCCGCGGACGTCCACGAGGGCGTGGTATTAAAGGGCAGGGCCGGATATTTAAAGAGGGGATTTGAGCATTACACAAAGGAGGATATAGCCTCCCACGTTGACGCTTTAAACAGGTATACCGGGCTTGAGGCGCAAAAGAGGGGAAGCGCATTGTTTTATTATCTGCTGCTGAAGCCGTTTTTTAACTTCATCAAAAACTACATATTTAAAATGGGTTTTCTTGACGGCGTTTGCGGCCTGATCTATCATTATATAGCGGCTTCATATTTTTTCATACGGGAAGTAAAGGTTATGGAGAGGGGCGGAATGAACAGCGCTTCACTTAAAAAGAAAATTTTTAAGCGAAGGTAATACCCGCCCAGCAGTTACCTTAAAAGCGCGGTGTAAATATCCGCGGCAACCGGAGCTGCTGTTGTCATTCCCTTGCCCTCGTTATCAGCGACTATTGCCAGCGCGTATTCAGGGTTCTCCGTAGGGCCGAAAGAAATAAACCAGCCGTGGTGAAGGCCCGGCCTGTCGCCTGAAGATGTGCCGGTTTTTCCGGCTATGGATATGCCTTTAACCCGGGCCCTTTTGCCGATGCCCGAGTCAACAACCTTTATCATGAGCTGTTTTATTTTCTCTGCGGTTGAAGCGGATATGGGTTTTTTAAACTCTTTCGGGGAGGCGCTGTAAATCAGTTTGCCGTTGATATTTCTTATTTCCTGGATTATATAGGGTTTCATCATTACGCCGTTGTTGGCGATTGAGGAAGCGAGCATTGCGGCGTGCAGCGGGGTTATTAAATAAGGTTCTTTCTTGCTTGGAGCAAGGCCGCTCGCGTGCATGGCGACATCATACCTGTCAAAGTGGTAGGAGGGAGCGCGGCTTGTAAGGACGGGAATTGATATTTTTCGGTTCCGAGGGCCGTCCTTTATGCCAAGGTCGATGGGTGTCCCGAAGCCGAAGCGGGTGCAGTATTCAATAAGTTTTGGGCCGCTGGCCGCGAACCCCATAAAAGCCGAGGCTATGTTGCAGGATGTGTCAGTAGCCTGCTCTATTGACCTGACGCGGCCGTGTTTGCTCCAGCACCAGAATGTTTTATCCGAGAGTTCGGTGTTTCCCCTGCAGTTTATGGGAAAGATGGAGCTTTCGCTTATGCCGCTTTCGTAAAAGGCGGCTATTGTCATAAGTTTTGCGATGGAGCCCGGTTCGTAAAGCCTGTCAATTGCCCGGTTAAGGAGCGGTTTGTTCTCGTTTGAGGCAATTTTACGCCATTCTTTATCAATGCTGGCGGCCCTGTAAGTGGGCTGGCTGTACATCGCGAGAATCTCACCCGTTTTAGGATGGATTATAACCACGCTTCCCTTATACCAGCCGAGGGCGCGGGCCGAGGCCTGCTGCGCCTTTGAATCTATGGTGAGGTATATTCTGTTTCCGGGTATGTATTCCTCCAGGTATTTTTCCATTCCTGCTTTGCCTCTTTTTTCGGAATCATAGCCTGTAACGTGGGCAGCCCTGAAATCGAGAGCGTACGATTTGTTTTCTATGCCTGATATGAGGTTCAGCCTCGCGAGAGGCTGTCCGTTCCGGTCAAACATGTAATAAATTGCGCCACGGTTTTTATCGGCTTCCGCCATTTGCAGGTTTTTTTTAGCAGGGTCAAACCTGGGGTTATAGGTAAGGGCCTTATTATAGTTGGCTATGGCGCTGTCAATCTTGCCGAAAGCGTGAAGGCAGCAGCCAAGCCCGTAAAAGGCCCTGAAATCAACCGGGTTTATTTTTATGGCCTGAAGAAACTCAAGCTCGGCCCTTTTATACAGGCCGTTATCAAGGTAAGTGCTGCCGAGTTTGGTGTGGTTTATGTACCTGTTATTTTTAAGTCCGGCGGCAGCGGCGCTTAAGAAGGTTTGTTTTGCCTTTTCGAAGTCTCCCTGTTTTACATAAACAGAGCCAAGCGCGTCAATGGCCACGGGGGAATCAGGCTTGATGTTAAGGGCGCTGTTGAAGTCAGAGACAGCATAGATAAGCCTTCCTTTTTCGAGATTTGAAGCGCCGCTGTTCATGTGAAGGAAAAAACGGAGGTTCCTGCCTGAAAAATTAAATATTGCGTAGCCAAGAACCGCGGCCGCAATCACGATTAATATCAAACGGAAACGCTTTTTTTTGTAAAAGCTCCTGTGCGACAGGTGAGGCAAAGGGTCGTATATGCTCATTAAACAGCTCCTTAAACATTTTTTTAAACAATAATACTTTATAGCAAGCAGGGGTTAAAGTCAACAGGTTTAGGACAGCAACATATTAAGGTGAAAGTTTAAAGGTGAAGCGGGCTGCTTATTTCAGCTTATCCAGCAGTTCCTTTATCTTTGGCTGGCCCGGGTCAATGGCGAGGGATTTTTCAAAAACGGAAACGGCCTCGTCTCTTTTGTAGAGCCGGGAGTAGCACAGCCCAAGGTTGTTGAGCGCGCTTGTGTTGTTTGGGTTGTTTTTAACAGCCTTTTCATACCACGGTATTGCCTCCTCGAGCTTGTCTTGCATTGAGAGGATGAGCCCTATATGGAAATAGGACCTGTCTGAATCAGGGAAGAGTTCCGCGTCTTTTTTAAATTCCTCCATGGCCGCGTTTGCTTTTTTCGCGTTCAGCAGCTCGCGGCCCCTGTTATAGTGTTCTGATGCGGGCTGTACAGCGGCTTTGCGCGCTTCTTCGGCCTGCTGCCTTGCTGTTTCGGCTTCAAGAACTATTCGTTGCAGATAGTTTCTCGCGTTGATATTCAGGGGGTTTATCTCGATTACCCGGTTAAAGAACATATAGGCCCGGTCATAAAGCCCAAGCCTGCCGTAAAAACTGCCTATGTTAAAGAGGAGCTGCTCGTTATCCGGATTAAGCGCGTAAGCCCTGTTAAACAGTTCTTCGGCTTTTCCTATATGATTTTCAATTTTGTCCGAGTAGCTCATGCGTATCGCGAGGTTTGTGAGCACCGGCATTGAGTCAAAGGCCGCTTCCGCCGCCTTGTCCAGTAGATACGCGTATAAACCGTCGTTGCCGAGGGACTCGTAATATTCGGCCAGCCTGTAAAAATAAAATCCCGCCACTTCCCGCTCTTCAAAGGCATAAAATATCCTGTTGCGCCTGAGAATATTTATCAGAGGGTAGGTCTTCCACAGGTAATTACGCGAGTAATCCCGCCCGGCAGGAACGGATTCAAGCAGCTCAAGTATAAGGCCGTTCGGTTTATGGCCGATGTGCGGCGAGGGTATCTCTACTGTTGTATATAAAGGCGAAAGTTTCATGGAAAAAGCTGTGACTATATTTGCGAACGGCGACTGTGAGCCGGAGGCCTTCGTAAGCATGGCGCGGTCTTTGAAAATGGTGTTAATGTTGTCAAATATCATCTTGTCGGGGTGGCTTTTCAGGACGAATTTTTCATAGGCCAGAGTATATATCTGGTTGTCGCCGCTTGTAAAAATATAGGAATCCGGGTTCATGCTGTTTAAAATATCTTTGGGGTAAAAAGAGGCCAGATAATCAGAGGAACGGTCATTTTCGCGGAAATGGCCGGGCAGCATAAAAACCGGAATTGCCGCAAAAAGAAGATAAACAGCCAAGCCGGCTCTCTTTTTGTTTTTTACTGATGCGTAAACGGATTCTCCGAGAATAAAAATAAAGAATACCGCGGCTATGTAAGAGGGTATAAGATACCTGAAAGCCAGTTTGAGGTCGGCGTAGTTGCCGTAAACCGCGAGTATAAGTATGTTTGAGAGTAATATGGCAAGAAACATAACGGTGAAGCGCCTGCGCGAGCTGATTGCGGCAAAAATTCCGGCTATTACCGCTGCAAAGCCCGGGAGAGTGAATTCTTTGATTACAGTATCCCTGATAAACCCGAAAAAGTGGAGATACCCGGCCAATGGCCTTGAGAACATTTTGGAGCCGTATTGTTTCTGCCTCAGGTAATCAAAGAGGCTGCCTGTTGAATTTATCTCCTGCCACTTGAGGGTTATATCCGATGTTCCGCGTATTATTATATAGAGATAAACAGAGGCGCCTGCGGCCGCGAAGAAAAGTATGGCAGGAAGGTGTTTTTTAACAAACGGGAAATATTTAATCAGAAGATATACCCAGAGTATAAGCGCGAAAACCACAAAAGAGAGGTGCAGCCCCGACCCCAGGCCCGTCACAAAGGCAAGCGCGAAGAGGCGGCCGGAAGAGGCCCTGACAGAGGTAAAGCTTAAGAAAATATAGAGCGCGCAAATACAGAAAAAACCGTTCATTGTATAAATTCTGGCGCTTGAGGACTGGGACCATAGGGTATATGAGAGCCCGAAAATTACAGCGCACAGAAGAGGGACGATAAACCCGCGGTAGCCCTTGTGGTTTCTCGCGAAAACAAGAAAAACAAAAAAAATAGCCGCGACACAAGCCGCGCCGAAAAATGCCGAGAGGATATTTATCCTGAAAGCGGTATTGGCAAGAGGGAGGAGTTCAAATATCTTTCCCGTCATGATGTAAAGAGGAAAGCCTGTCGGGTGGGGCAGGCCAAGTGTGTGAATCATCGCTATCAGCTCGCCGCTGTCTCCGAAATAGACAGAGGGGCAGAGGGTTCTCAGGTAAAGCCCGAAAAACAGGAGAAAAAGGCCGGCTGCCGCGGCAGGGGCCGTAAACCTGCGGCTATTCATGTTTTATGGATATCCTTTCAATGGATCCGGCTCTCCCGGTTTTGCTGTCGATTTTAACCAGCACGCCGTTGAATCTTACGTCTTTCTTTGATATGTCAAACTTGGCGGGTATACCCGTAATGAATTTCTTTATTATTATCTCTTTTTCAACCCCGATTACGGAATCAAAAGGGCCGGTCATGCCCGCATCCG
>DSBP01000341.1 GCA_011049465.1 bacterium
ATATAAGGTTGTGTATTTAGAATATCAGTTAAGGAGGTAATACAATGAAATTCAATATCATTCTTGAACCGGCTGAAGAAGGCGGTTTTAACGTAAGCGTTCCGGCGCTTGACGGCTGTTTTACGCAAGGTACAACCGAAGAAGAAGCAATTAATAACGCAAAAGAAGCAATACTTGCATATCTGGAAGGACTTGAAAATCAATCAGATTAAATCAATACCGAAAGCCATGCTGAAAGAAGTTGAGATAGCGCTGTGAGTAAAACGTTTTCAGGAGAGCAGGTAATAAAAGCACTGAGAAGAATCGGTTTTGTTGTTGACCGTCAGAGAGGAAGCCATCTATTCCTGCATAACATTGAGCGTAATATCTCTGTTGTTGTGCCCCTGCATAAGGAGTTAAGAAAAGGGACGTTAAATAATATAATCAAAAGAGCAGGCGTCACAGTGGATGAATTAAAGGAACTGGTATAATTCCGAACGTATATTTGACATTAATTTTATGGTATATTTGATGTAGAACAGGGGTGGAAGCGCAGGGCGCTTCCTGAGAACAAACCCTTAGAACCTGATCCGGATAATGCCGGCGTAGGGAGCAGAATAATGCCCAAGGCTCATAAATCAGCCGAGCGGCAGTTCAACAGCCTTCCGAAACCGGAAGGCTGTTTTTGTTTGTTGTTGTGAATGCCTCCGGCGGGGTTTTTAATATGAATAACGAATTTTTTTTTACTTTTATGTTAAAAAAAAAGGAGGATTAAGATGGCAGAACTGGAGATTGGAAAGATTTCGCCCGAGATTTTTGACGAACTGATTTACCCGAGGCTCGGAAAAAGAGACAAAACGGTCCTTGTGGGGCCGCAGCATGGGGTTGACATAGGCGTTGTTGACCTCGGAAACGGGAAGGTTATGGCAACTACGACTGACCCGGTTTTTATCGTGCCCGCATACGGATGGGAAAAAGCAGCCTGGTTTGCCGTACACATACTGGTCTCCGATGTGGTGACGTCAGGGCTGAAGCCGACGTATATGTGCATAGACCTGAACCTGCCGCTGTCAATCAAAAAGGAAGAGCTTGCTCTGATGTGGCAGGTAATGTCGAGCGAGTGCGATAAAATGGGAATATCAATAATATCGGGGCACACGGCAAAATACGCGGGATGCGATTATCCCATGGTGGGCGGAGCCACTGTCATGGCCATAGGCGACAAGGATAAATATGTAACCCCGCGCGACGCGAAACCCGGGGACAAAATAATAATTACAAAAGGCGCGGCAATAGAGGCAGCCGGGCTTTTTGCGGCCGCGTTTGAGCCGAAGATAAAAAAGATATTCGGCGGAGAATTCGCGGCAAGGGCCTCGGAGATATTTTATAAGATGTCCGTGGTTGACGACGCTTTAATAGCGGCTTCCGTGGGTGTCAGGGAAAACGGCGTTACATCAATGCACGACGCTACTGAGTGCGGAATCTGGGGAGGCCTTTATGAAATTGCTTCGGCATCAAACGCGGGAATGAGGATAGAAAAAGAGAGCATAATACTGATGCCGGAGATTGAGGCGATATGCAGGGAGTTTAATATGGATCCGTATTCGTCAATAAGCGAGGGAACGCTTTTAATCACAGCGCGGCCGGAAAAAACAGATGAGATAATCAGCCGGCTCAAAGCGGGCGGTATCAACGCCTCTGCCTGCGGGGATGTGGTTAAAAAGGACAGGGGAATAACAGTGGTTGAAGGCGGCAAAGAATCAAAGCTTGAGCATCCGCGGGTTGACCCGTTCTGGGCGGCATTCGCAAGGGAAATGGAGAACGCATGATGTTAATCAAACTCAATAAAAAAGCTCTCTTCATTGCGCTGATGTTATGTTTTACCGCAAGCGCCTATTCTGTAATAGAGATACTTGTAACGGGCGAAAGAGAAGATGAGGTATATGATTATTATGCGGCGTCTGAAAGAGCGGGGCCGGGCATAAAGACGCCGGCTGATATCTTAAACAGCATTCCACGTTTGAATATAACGGCGAAGAGTTTCAGCGCTGTCCAGGCGCACGCCTCATTCGGCGCGGGTGAGTTTGAGCATACTGCGGTTTTGCTGGACGGCATCAGGATAAACGACCCTCAGACCGGCCACTATAACTTTGACATACCCATTACAGCGCTTGAAATCGGGGGAATAGGGGTTATAAAAAGCGGAGGCGCTTATTACGGATTGCCGGGCGGGATTGCGGGCGCAATCAATATTGAGAGAAAAAAGCACGCAAAGGATTCTGTGACACTCGCGGGCTCTTACGGCTCGTATTCAACATATTATTCGGGCCTAAGCATCGCAAAAAAGTCCGGAGAGGCAACAGCCGTAATAAGCGGGGAAAAGTCCGGTTCCGCCGGATATCATAAGGAAACCGATTTCAGCAAAGAGACGCTTTACGCCTCCTTTGATTACAGCGGCCGATATGTGCTCTCGGCCGGTTTTGACGAGAAAAATTTCGGGGCCTTTGATTTTTACACGCCGGGCAGGGGGCTTCCTTCGAGGGAACATATAATAACGAAGAGGCTGGACGCGTCCGTGGAGATAATGAAAGGCGTTAAAGCGGCGGGCCATTACAGGCACCATTATGACAGGTTTATCCTGGACAATGACAACCCGTCCTATTTTTTTAATGTCCACAACAACTCGGTTTACGGAGGCGGGCTGAGCGCGGATTTCGGAAAAAGGGAGGCAGCGGAGATAAAAGCAGGATATGATTTTTACAGGGAAGAGCTTCAAAGCCTGAGGCTCGGCAACCGTTACAGAAACAGGCACGAAGTATCGGTTTTTGCCGTTACAGAGGCACTGAAAAAGACTGTTGTCAGCGCGGGGCTCAGGGTTGAGAAATATGAAGGAAAGAAAGAGGCAGCGGTTATGCCTGCAGTGGGGCTTGAGTATTATATGACGGATAACCTGACGGCAGAAGCCTCTTACGCGGCAGCCGCGAGGCATCCGAATTTCACGGAACTTTATTATACTGACCCCTATAATATTTCAAACCCCGGCCTGGGGCCGGAGTCGTCTGAAAATTACGCTCTGGGAATAAAGACGGGAGCAGAAGCGTATGCAGCCGGTATCAGCGGGTATTTCAGGCGCGGCTACAACCTGATTGAATGGGGAAAAACCGGCGTGTCGGATGAAAAGTGGATGATAAACAATATAGGGAGGACTGACACCATGGGTATTACGGTTGAAGCCGGAATTGACACGGGGATTGTCCTGTTTAAGTCTTTTTATGAGTATTCCGATTCTTTCAGGACAAGGGAGTATATTTCAAAATACGGGCTCAATTACCTCAAGAACCGGCTGAATGTTTCGGCTGAATTTGAAGCTGTTTCGATAAAAATCATCGCGGGTTATACGCATAAAAATTACTCGGGAAGAAGCGGCAGCTTAAACGACATCTCGGCTTCAGCCGTAAAAAGGCTGAATAATGGGATTGATGTTTATTTAAAGGCGGAAAATATTTTAAACGACATGTTCGAGGAAACCCCGGGAATACCTGAAATGGGAAGGTATTTGGAGGCGGGGATAAGGGCGGAAATATAAAGCAATTTATATTTGATGTCACCGTAATCTTTTGCCTGTTTTTACCCGTCAAATTCATATAAGGGTTGAAAGAGCCCGGTTTATTTTATATAATTAATGGCGGTTAAAACAGGAGGCGGAATAAATGAAGAGGATTGTTTTTGCGGTTTTAACGGCTGTTATTTTTGCGAACGTGCTGCTTGGCGCGGCAATACGCGGCAGCCAGTATAATACGGCTAAAAAATACGCGGACCCTGACCAGCGGCCGTGCGTTATGTACGACCCTGAGACGGGAAACGCGCTCGGGTTTATCATATACGCGGATATTGACAATACGCCCGGAGACGAGATGATAATGGCATATTCCTCAAAGATAAGCGAGGCGCGCAGGGAAGAGACGGCCGACTTCAACAAACAGTACCTTAGTATTGATGTTGTAAGAAATGAAAAGAAAATCAGGGGGGTAATTGAGGTTGAGCTTGCTTACGCGCGTTCTGCCAGTCCCTATGTCACTGTTGCGGAGATGTTTCCGGGAGAGGCAAAAAAGATATTTCTTATGATTTATGACGGCGTCAATAAAAGGGGGCGAGGCCCTGACACCTATTATCAGCTTTTGTGGAACGGGTTTGACCCTAAAGACAGGGAGAGGGAAAAGACGCGTTTTGAGACCGTCAGGATGCCGTGGCGTTTTATCCTGAACAGGTTTAATCCGAATGTCCCCACTGTCACTGAATTTGAGTCAGTAACAGCGCATGGCTACGGCAAGTTTTACATAAGGACACTTGAAAAAAACGCCCCGTGGCCGCAGATACCCACGAAAAACATAAAAGCGCTTGAAGAAGAGGTAAGGAAATATCAGAGCCACATTTTCTGGGAATACGCGCATTGATATTGAAGCGATGGTTCCGGAAAAGAAAGTATGTTTAAGTGTTGTGCCGAATCCGGCAGCCGAGCAAATTTGAATTTACAATTTTCAAGTTGACAAACAGAAGACATCTTTGGCGTACGCACTAACTTGACAATTGCAAATTGAAAATTTCAACTTGTTTCACACGTCTTCCATAAACTTCTTCCCCTCCATGAGCCTTGCTTTGTTCCTCTCCAGTATCCAGCATGACCACATATCCGCGTAGTGTATAAGAAGAGTGAGCGGGTAGGGGTCGTTTTTTATATCCTCCCAGGAGGGGACATACGGGCCGTCATGATAGGCTATTGCCTGCATCTCGTCGCGGGAAAGGCCAATGAATTTTGAGATGATAAGAAGCGATTTTTGCGCGCCGGAAAAATTAAGCTGTTCTTTATTCCAGAGATACGGCTGGCGCTCGCTGCCATATCCCTCATTTTTCAGATATGTTTTGTTTGAAAAACCGTCAGTCACCTTATGCGCGTCATGAAAGAGCCCGCATAGAATTACAGTCTCGTCCGGCGCGTCAGGCAGCAGAACCGGTTTAAGTTTGAGGGCGAGCTTTGCCACGGAAACAGAGTGTATAAGGAGGCCGCCTTCAATGCAGAGGTGGTACTTTGTCGAAGCAGGCGCTGTGAAGAAGCCGTGTTTTTCAAGGTAAGCCGCAAGTTCCTTTACCCCGTGCCTGTTGCTGATTCTTTGAAGCAGTTCGCTGTACTCATTTTTTGTCTTTTCAAGGCCAATCATGGTTCCCTCCGTTAAGGATAATTTAATACTGTTAATGGTGTTTTATGATACTACAACCCGGGAATTTTGTCAAAAACTAATCAGGAAGATGCAGTTACTTGATAATACTTTTGGGTTATCCACAGGTTAAAATACAGGAAAAGACCAAAAAATTTTCCTTATCTTTGTTTAGTTCATCTAACACCTTAAGAAAGTTACGAAAACACCGAAAATACTCAAAACGTCCTTATTTTACACGAGTTTTTTGAAGACACTATACAACATATAGTGTAATATTTGCCTATACAACTGATTTATATACAATATATATGGTATTTTTCCAAAAAAAAACCTTGACATAGGGGCTCCTATACAATATATTGTGTATTAAGAAAATGCGGGTTCATGATTAAGAATAAAAAACAGTTAAGACCCAGTGAAGTTCCTGTTGGCATTAATAAGAAACCGGAAAGGGGAGTGGCAGATGGGAAGTGTTCAGTACATACTGAAAAGGACAGGCGAGCTTGTTCCTTTTGACGCGGCGAAAATAACCTCGGCGGTCTTCAAGGCTTTCAAGGCGAACAACAATTACGAGAAGGAAAAGGCAGACAGGATTTCAGAGCAGGTTGTCTCAATCATCAGCGTGTTATACAAGGACGGAAAGGTGCCGACCGTTGAAAACGTCCAGGACCTTGTTGAGACCACGCTCTTAAACAACGGGTTTACCGCAATCGCGAAATCATACATCCTATACAGGGATCAGCGCGCGAAAATCAGGGAGGTCAAGAATCTTCTGACGGAATCAACCACAATGGTTGACGACTATCTGCGCAAGCTTGACTGGAGAATCAAGGAAAACTCAAATATGAGCTATTCGCTTCAGGGGCTCAACAACCACGTAAGCTCAATAATAACATCCACCTACTGGCTGAACAAAATATACACTCCGGAGATAAAAGAGGCGCACAGCGACGGCGCCCTTCACCTTCACGACCTGGGGCTGCTCTCTGTTTACTGCTGCGGCTGGGATTTAAAGGACCTGCTTTTCCGCGGGTTCGGCGGGGTTGAGGGCAAGATTGAGTCCGCGCCGCCGTCCCATTTTGAGTCCGCGCTCGGGCAGATTGTAAATTTCTTTTACACTCTTCAGGGAGAGGCGGCCGGCGCGCAGGCTTTCGCCAATTTTGACACTTTGCTCGCGCCTTTTATCAGGCACGAGAAGCTCTCTTACGAATGCGTGAAGAGGGCGATGAGGCGATTTCTGTTTAACATGAACATACCCACAAGGGTTGGTTTCCAGACGCCGTTCACGAATATAACAATGGACCTTGTTGTACCCGATAACATGAAGGATGAGGCGGTTATAATAGGTGGGGAGATTCAAAACACCACCTACGGCGAGTATCAGGAAGAGCTCTATATTTTAAACAGGGCCTTTGCCGAGGTGATGCTCGAGGGCGATTCCAAGGGCAGGATATTTACCTTCCCCATACCGACTTACAATATCACAAAGAATTTTGACTGGGACAACAGCCAGCTTGACCCTGTGTGGGAGATGACCGCCAAATACGGAATACCTTATTTCGCGAACTATGTTAATTCAGACATGAGCCCTGATGACGCGCGGTCCATGTGCTGCCGCTTAAGGCTCGACAACAGGGAACTCAGAAAACGGGGAGGCGGGCTTTTCGGCTCCAACCCGCTCACCGGCTCAATAGGCGTTGTGACAATAAATATGCCGAGGCTGGGTTTCAGGCACAAAGGCAACAAAGAGGCGCTGTTAAAAGAGCTTGTCTATCTTATGGATACGGCAAAAGAGAGCCTTGAAATAAAGCGCAAGATGCTTGAGAAGCTGACCGACCAGGGGCTCTATCCTTACTCGCGCCATTACCTTGACATTGTCAGGCAGCGCGGCGGCAAATACTGGTCAAACCATTTCTCCACAATAGGCCTGATAGGAATGAACGAGGCCTGCATTAACTTCATGGAAAAAGACATCACAACGGATGAGGGAAGCGTGTTTACAATAGAAATTCTTGAGTTTATGCGGGACAGGCTGGTTGAATACCAGGAAGAGACAGGAAATTTTTATAACCTGGAGGCAACGCCGGGCGAGGGGACCTCGTACAGGCTGGCAAAGATTGACAGGGAAAAATATCCCGGAATCAAAGCCATGGGCGCAAAGGACCCGTATTACACAAATTCCACCCAGCTTCCGGTCTATTTCACAAAAGATGTATTCAGGGCGCTTGAGCATCAGGACCCGCTTCAGACCCGCTACACCGGCGGGACGGTTTTTCACGTTTTCCTTGGCGAGAGGCTCAATGACATAAAAGAGACAAAGAATCTGGTAAAAAAGATAGCAGAGGGTTTTCATCTTCCTTATTATTCCCTTACCCCGACTTTCAGCGTCTGCCCGGTGCACGGGTATCTGTCGGGAGAGCACAGGGATTGCCCTGTTTGTAAAACAGAAAAGGAAGATGCGCTGCGCAGTCAGATTATGGAATTAAAGGAAATGCTGACAGTATAACAGGGGCGATGCCCAAAAAATAACAGAAGGAGGAGAAGAGATGGGAAGAGGAGAAATTCTGGCAAAGATTGAGGAACTGGAAAAACAGCTTGAAGAGGTAAAGGGTTCGGAGTGCGAGGTTTACAGCAGGATAGTGGGCTATTTCAGGCCTGTTAAGCAGTGGAACAACGGCAAGCAGGAAGAGTACAAGGACAGGGAAGAGTTCCGGCTATCATACACAGATTCAACCGTAAAAGCCTGCTGAAAGGCATTATTTTATAATGAGGATAAACGGCTTTACCGGGGTATCGCTTATTGATTACCCCGGAAAGATATGCTCAATAGTCTACACGTCGCCGTGCAATTTCAAATGCCCGTTTTGCCACAATGTCTCCCTGATTACGGTTAACCCCGATACTCTGAGCGAAGAGGACATACTTGAGGACATATCGGACAGGCGACTGTTCATAGACGCCGTGACAGTAACGGGAGGCGAGCCTTTTATGCAGCGTGACTTAAGCTCTTTTCTGGCGAAAATAAAATCCTTCGGCCTTCTCTCCAAGGTTGACACAAACGGTTATGAGCCCGGAAAACTGGCGAAACTGATAAGCGAAGGGCTTATTGATTACGCGGCCATGGACATAAAGGCGCCTTTGAATTTTTACGATGTGGCGAGCGGCGTCGCGGCAGATACATCCAGGATAAAGGATTCCATAGACATAATAATGAACTCCGGAATAGACTATTGTTTCAGGACGACTGTTGTGCCGGGGATAATTGACGGGAAATCGCTTGAGAAAATAGGCCGGCTTATAAAAGGCGCGAAGTTTTTTGTAATACAGCAGTATGAAAACACAATGACCCTTGACCGGAGCTATGAAAAGATAAAACCCTATGGCGAAGAACAGCTTGCGGGGTTCAGCCGTATAATGGAAAAATATGCGGAAAAAGTAAGGACAGCAAACACCGCGCTTGTTTCATAACAAAACCACCGTTTTATTCTGTTGCTGCGAATCCCCCTTTAAAACCGGTATTTTTCTGCCATTGGCGTAAAATTGTTTGTAATTAAGCCGGCTGTGTGCTATATATATACTATAAAGCATAATAAGCACGCAGGTTTGGAGCGGTAAAACGGCGAAGGCCGTAATTCGACAGGGCGGGGATAATGAAACTGGAAAACAGGATTAAGGCGGGTTATTTAATAACGGTAATACTTGCCGTTATCGTTATAATACTCCTCATAATCCGTTTTTATATCAGCCGCAAATCCGACATTTACAATTTTTATATTTCCCAGGCGTATCACATAAGCCAAAACATACATACCATGGTTGAGAGTGTTGAGTTTAATGTATTGAGCTTGTCCCTGAATGTCCTGGTAAAAACACGAAATGATTCAGGTTTTACGAATTTTCTGAACGCGGACGAAAAAAAGTTTATATACAAATACGGCGCTGAAGAAGAGCGGATTATTGAGGTTTTCAGCAGATACAGAAAAACACACCCTTATGTTAATTCGGTTTATATGGGCAGGGCAAACGGCTCGTTTGTGCGCTCGCATAAGAGGGCAGAACCCACAAAATACGACCCGCGGGAGAGGCCGTGGTATAAGCTTGCCGTTAAGGACAAAAATTCCGTGATGATAACAGAACCGTACCGGGCCGTGACCACAGAGGATATAAATATCGGAGTGGTAAAGGCGCTTGCCGGTGATGACGGCGCTGTTTACGGAGTGGTGGGCGCGGATATAACACTTGAAAAACTCAGCGATTTTGTCAGCGGAGTCAGGCTCATTAAGGGGTCTCATGTCATGCTGGTTGACAGAAACGGCGTCATTCTTACGGGGCCCGACAGGGACAAACTGTTTAAAAAATATGATGACGCGGGGTTTGAGGGGTTTGAAGCGGTAATGGCAGGTGATAAGGGCATGGCGCTTATAAAAGGGGATGGCAGGAAGTGGAACGTTTTTTATGAAACCATTTCCAGGTTTGGATGGAAAGTATGCGCCTTTGTCCCCGGGCATGTAATTTACGCTGAGGTTGGAGGTTTTGTCCGGATACTGTTTGTGATTATGATGCTTTACATAGCCGCGGCTTTTTTTCTGAACCGTGTTTTATCAAAAAAAATTACAAATCCCTTTAACAGGCTTCTTGCTGAAATGGACGCGCTGGCGAAAAACATAGAAAATAAAAACAGATTCAGCAAAATCGATACTGACGGCACCGATGAGATAAGAAGGCTGGCCGATACATATAATGATATGGGCGAAAGGCTGGCTGAGGCTTACAGAGACCTTGAACAAAATTACGAGAAACTGAAAGAGATGGATAAGATGAAGACCTATTTCGTTTCAATGATATCGCATGAGCTGAAAACCCCTCTTGTCGTGATTGAGGGCGCTTACAATATGCTTGTAAAGGAGCCTGCCTCGCCCCCGGAAAAAAGGAAGGCGCTTGAAAAAATGATGGAGCTTAACATAAACAGGCTGAGGCTTACGGTAGCTGACCTTATAGACGCATCGCTTATGGAATCGGGCGTGCTGAAACTGCGGAAAACAAGGGGCAGTATAAACAGGCTTTTGGAGGGTGTTAAGGCGCATTTTTCCGTTATAGGGGGAGAAAGGCGCATTAAAATATTAACAGAACCGGGCGGCGAAGAAGTGCAGGTAACGGCTGACATGCGCAGGCTTGAGCAGGTTTTATTCAATATAATCGGAAACAGCCTCAAATTTGCATGCGGGGATTCGGAGATATTTGTAAGCGCGGAAAAACTCAAAAAAGACGATTTGAGCGGTATTCCGGAAAGCGCGCCATCTCTTGCCCCGTCAAACGAATATGTCCTGATAAGCGTAAAGGACAGCGGCCCCGGGATTGAAGAAAAGGAACTGGAAAGGATATTTGATTTGTTTTATCAGGCAGGGGATGTGATAGCCAGGAAATATGACGGCATAGGAGCGGGGCTGAGCATAGCGAAAAAAATAACAGAGGCTCACGGCGGGCTGCTGTGGGCACGGTCCGAGGGCAGGGATAAAGGCGCGGAGTTCTTTATCCTTTTGCCCGCGGAGGCATGACTGAAAGGGGAAAACATGAAAACATCAAAGATTCTTGTGGTGGATGACGAGCCTGATGTTATTTATCTGACAAAGATGGTGCTCAACGGCCCGGAATTCGAGATAACGTCGGCTCACAACGGGGAAGAGTGCTTTAAAATAATTGAAAGCGGAGAGAGGCCCGACCTTATCCTGCTCGACATAATGATGCCCTGCATAAGCGGGTATGATGTCTGCAAAAAGCTGAAGGGGTCGAAAAAGACAAAAAACCTGAAGATTTCCTTTTATTCGGCCCTGCCTGAGGAGGAAATCCGTAAAAAAATGGAGGAGGCAGGCGCGGATTTTTACCTGGAAAAAAGTTTTGAAATCGATGCGTTGAAATCCAAAGTTAAAGAAATGCTCGCGCAATAAAATAATTGGTGTAAAAAACGCGCCTGCCCTGAGCCGGTTTAAACCCCTTTTATTGTCTTTTTTACCAAATCCTTGTTGAGGTGGGCCGGGGCGGGCAGCGGAGAAATTTCGCCGATTTACATCGGCGGTGAGCCCGGTCACCTGTTGACTCGTTAATGGCCGCGGTTAGGCTTGCGCGGGTTTCAGGGCGGTGACTCTCATGCAGGGTACAGGTGTTTGGGATGGCGTTGAATAGCGCACAGCACAGACGCGCCCTGAGTTCTCGACGAAATTTTCCGCTACCCACCCCGTCCTGCGATGGTTAGTGTTAAGGCAATGGTTGTTTAGCAGCCTGCAAAAACCTGCGAAATTATTCGTAGTGACGGGGTTCATCCCCGTCTAAGCGTCTTGTATTCTGGGGGTTGCTCAATTTCCCGGAGAAAAGAGAAAAGTATTGAGTTTTCGGCTTTGAATTTTAAAGCCGTTATGTTATTATCATATTACGTTGCGAAATATAAGTAAAAATATATTAAGGAGGAACGGATGAAAAATTTCATCATTTACAATCCGGTTAAAATTCACTTTAGAAACGGAGTTTTCGCTGAGGCGGGCAAAGAGGCGGCCGCGCTCGGAAAAAAAGCCCTGATAGTGACGGGCAAAAATTCCGCCAAAAAAACAGGAGTGCTTGACAGGCTCGTTTCAATTCTGAAAAAAAAGGGTGTTGAACCGGCTGTTTATGACGGAGTTACTCCGAATCCCAAGACAACCGAGGTTGACGAAGCAGCCGCGCTTGGCGTCAAAAGCGGCTCTGATTTTGTAATAGGCCTCGGCGGCGGCTCGGCCATGGACGCCGCTAAAGGCGCTGCTGTGGCGGCGGCATCCGGCGGGAAGCTGTGGGATTATATTGCGCTTCCCGATAAAAAGGCGGCGCAGGTAAAAAACGCGCTTCCGATTATGCTTATACCCACGCTCGCGGCGACAGGCTCTGAGGGGAACCCCGCGGCTGTCTTCACAAACCCGGAGACAAGCCAGAAGGCAGCGCTTTACAACCCGGGAAAGATTTATCCCGTTCTCTCAATAGTTGACCCTGAGCTGACTCTTACTGTGCCAAAAAAACAGACAGCCGAAGGCATAATAGATGTGATTATGCATGTTCTTGAGGAATACCTGACAGGAGAAGGCGACTGCGCGCTGCAGGACAGGATAACCGAGGGAATAATACTCACCTGCATTGAAAGCGGGCAGCGTGTTATGGAAAACCTCTCTGACAGGGAGGCGCGCGCCGACATATCGCTCGCCTCAACTGTCGCGCTTCAGGGCCTGCCGAATTCTGGCCGCGCAGGAGCATGGGTAGTGCACCCGCTCGAGCATGCCGTAAGCGGGCTGTATGATTCAATAGCGCACGGCGCGGGCATAGCGGCTCTGCTGCCGCCTTATCTTAAATTCCTTGGAGAGGTGCAGCCCGGAAAAGTAAGACAGCTCGCGAACCGGCTATTCGGCGCGCCTGAAGAGGCTGACGGCGATGAGCTGACAGGGATTTGTATTGAGGGCATGCGGTCATTGTTGGGCGGGCTGGGCCTGCCGCTCAGCTTAAAAGAGCAGGGTATTGAAGAGGGGGCCGCCGGAAAGCTCGCGGAAAAAGTAATGGCAGTATCAGGGATGCCGCATCCAAAACTGAACAAGGAGAGGCTGAAAAAGATATTTGAGGAGGCGTGGGACGGGGAGTGAGGATGTGTGTAAGTTTATAGTAAGGATAAAGTAAACCGATTCGTTCCTTCTTTGTCGTCCACTTGTAAATTGCAAATTCTAAATTGTAAATTGTCTTCGCTGGAGGTGGGCCGGGGCAGGCAGCGGAGAAATTTTCCTGATTGCCATGAGCCTGATCATGTTAATTTCACGATAGACTGCTGTGCGCGG
>DSBP01000346.1 GCA_011049465.1 bacterium
GACTCATATCATATCCCGCGTCTATATCCGGGTTTTATACAATGATGTTTCTGTCATTTATAAAATTTACCACTTTAATATACGTTTCTGTTATTATATATATAAACTTGCCGCAACGGAGACAACATAAAAAAACATGGATAAAATTAAAGGCAAAAAACTGAAAAATATCATACAGCTGAAGATTCTTGAGACGCCCAGGGATACTGCGCGCAAACTGGGGAAGGAACAGCCTCTTCGCGCGGAGCTCTTCAGCATTGAGCAGATGATGGAATTCGCCAAAAACATGGCGTCCAGGCATGAAATTGAGAAAGCGCCGGTTCCTGACAGGCTGCTATCAAGGCTCAGCAAAAACGAAAAGCTTCTTCTGGACGCTTACCAGCTTCTGCAGGACAAGGAGGCCAAAAAGTTCTCTTTACGGCCCGCTGAGGAATGGTTTCTTGATAATTTTTACCTTATTGAGGAGCAGATACGCTTAACCCGGAAACACCTGCCAAAATCCTACAGCCGCGAGCTTCCCTCGCTTAAAACCGGAAAATTCGCGGGATTTCCCCGTGTCTATGACATGGCGCTGGAAGTGATATCGCACGGCGACGGAAAGGTGGACGCGGGCAGCATAAGCGCGTTTGTTGAGGCATATCAGGAAAAAGTGTGCCTGAAACTCGGCGAGCTGTGGGCCGTTCCCATTATGCTGCGCCTTGCCCTTATAGAAAACCTGCGGCGGGTCGCGGCGCGTATTACAGCAGGAAGGATTGACCGCAAACTGGCGGATGACTGGGCTGTCCGTATGGCTGAAGTGGCTGAAAAGGACCCAAAAAACCTTGTTGTTGAGATGGCTGAAATGGCGCGTTCAGAGCCGCCGCTTTCCAGCGCTTTTGTGGCTGAGCTGGCGCGGCAGCTGCAGGGGCAGGGGCCCTCTCTTGCGCTGCCCCTTACATGGATTGAGCAGAGGCTGCGCGAGGAAGGGTTGAGCATAGAACAGCAGGTGCGGCTGGAAAACCAGAGGCAGGCAGAGGACCAGGTTTCGGTCAGCAACAGCATTTCCAGCCTGCGGTTTTTGTACTCAATGGACTGGCGGGAGTTTGTTGAGGCAATGAGTCGCGTGGAGCAGATTTTGAGCAGGGACCCCATGGAGACGTACCACCGCGCGGATTTTAAGACACGCGACCGCTGCCGCCATAAAATAGAGGCGTTGTCAAAAAAATCAGGAGTCTCAGAAGAAGAAACCGCAAATAAGGTTTTAGGGCTGGCGCGGAAAGCCGCTGAAGCTTACGGAAATAATGACAGAAGGTCTCACGTCGGGTATTATCTGATTGATAACGGGAGCGATGAGGCTGAAGAGGCTGTTTTCGGGAGGGTCAAACTTTTCTCGGCTGTAAGGAGGTTTATAAAACGAAGATTGCTCTTTTTTTATATGGCAGCTACGGTTATTCTGGCCGCGGTTTTTGCGGGTGTTATGATTTTACAGCTGCCTTCTGTTTCTCCGCTGTTTACGGCCTGCGCTGCCCTGCTGCTTGTTATATCTGCCTGGCATCCTGCCTTAGCAATGATAAACTGGGCGGCCCACAGCGCGGCAAAGCCGTCCGGCCTGGCGCGCATGGATTATTCAAAGGGGCTGCCGCCTGAGGCAAGGACGCTTATTGTGATTCCATGCATGCTTACTGGACTGCAGGCGGCCTCCCGCCTTCTGGAAAATATAGAGGTTTTATATCTTGCCAACCGCGACCCTTATATTCATTTCGGGCTGGTTACTGACTTTAAAGACGCGCCGCAGGAAAAGATGGAGGAAGACAAGGTTCTTCTCGCTGCCGCGATTGACGGCATTGAAAAACTCAACAAACTATACAGGCCCGGCCAAAAAGACCTCTTTTATCTGTTTCACCGCGGCAGGCAGTGGAACCCGGGCGAGAAGTGCTGGATGGGGAAGGAGCGCAAGCGCGGAAAACTGCACAACTTAAACAGTTTTATACTGAACGAACCGGTTGAACAGGGGACGCTTGTCATCGGCGAGGTTTCCGTTATCAGCCAGGTAAGGTATGTTATCACTCTTGATGAAAACACCCAGCTGCCGCTTGACGCGGCGCGGGAGCTTGCGGCAACCATGGCGCATCCCCTTAACACTCCCCTGATAGATGAAAAAGACAACCGCGTTTACGCGGGTTACGGGGTGCTTCAGCCGCGTGTGGGGAAAATAATGTCAACAGCGCCAAAGTCCTGGTTTGCGGGGCTCTTTGGCGGAGAGCAGGGCATTGACCCTTATACCCTGGCTGTCTCCGATACTTATCAGGATTTATTCCGGGAGGGGTCGTTTGTGGGCAAGGGTATTTATGACGTTGCGGTTTTTCAAAAAGTGCTCGCGAACCGTTTTCCCGAAAACCGCATTCTCTCGCATGACCTGCTGGAGGGCGGTTACATACGCTCTGGGCTGGTGAGCGATGTGGTGTTATATGAGGATTTTCCGGAAGAGTACTTATCGGACTGCCGCCGCCGCCACCGCTGGATACGCGGTGACTGGCAGATTGCGCGGTGGCTCTTTCCGGTTGTGCCCGGGGAAAAGGGGAGGTTAAAAAACCCGCTGAATATGCTCTACCGCTGGAAAATATTTGACAACCTGCGGCGCTCGCTCACAGCGCCGGCAATTACCGCGCTTTTGATCCTGGCATGGGCGCATGAAGGGGCCGCGGTTTTGATTACATCAGTGGTTTTGGCTGTATATTTTATTCCGCCGGCAGCCTCGGCGCTGGCCAGCCTTATATTTCAAAAACCGCGGGATTTGCTCTTTTCGATTCACTTACGCGATACTTTTCGCGGCCTGGCAAGGCAGCAGGCAAAGGCCTTTCTTAAGCTGGCTTTTTTGCCGTTCGAAGCTTTTCTCAACCTTGACGCCGTATTGCGGACGCGCTACAGGCTGTGGATAAGCCGAAAAAAACTTTTAAGCTGGAAAACCTCGCAGGATGCCTCGGGAGCGGCCCTGGCTGCGTTCAATAAAATATTGAAGGAAATGTGGGCAGCGCCCGCGCTTTCCGCCGTTTTAATGGCAGCGGTAATAATGACAAATCACGCGCTTCCGGCTGCCGCAACCGCGGTTTTAGCGTTGTGGTTCTTTTCGCCTTTATTAGCTTGGCACATAAGCCGCGCGCCAAAACAGAAAACGCGGCAGCTTTCTGAAGAACAGGAGGTTTTTCTTCACGGGCTCAGCCGACGGACATGGCGGTTTTTTGAGGTCTTTGTAACAGAGGCTGACCACTGGCTGCCTCCTGATAATTTTCAGGAAAAACCCGCGGCTTTGAGGGCGCACCGGACATCCCCCACAAATATCGGGCTTGCTTTGCTCGCGAATTTATCAGCTTATGATTTCGGGTATATCTGCGCCGGCGAGCTTGCGCGCCGCACAAAAAATACTTTTGATACAATGGAAACCTTGGAGCGGTTCCGGGGCCATTTTTACAACTGGTATGATACGGTGACTCTCGCGCCGCTTGAGCCAAGATACATCTCCAGCGTTGACAGCGGCAACCTGGCAGGGCACCTGCTTGTTTTGCGCCAGGGACTGCTTGACCTGGCGGGTTTGTCCATCGCGCCCGCGGCAATGGTTTCGGGATGCGCTGATACCTTTGGGATTTTTGAGGAGGAAGCAGGCAGGGAAGGCTTGAAAATAAGCGGGGAACTGAAGGAAAAAACCGCTGTTTTTAAAAACACATTAAAGGAAAATCCTCGGGGTATAAGGAAAAAATTTCTACAGCTTAAGAAATTAAACAGCCTGAGCGCGGAGCTTATCGCGGCCGCGGGAGCAAACCCTTCTGCGGCTGTCTGGATAAACAGTGTGGAAAAACAGCTCAGGGAGCACGCGGATGATATGTTTGCGTTTGCGCCGTGGCTGGCCATGGATGAGCCGGAGGAGGCTTTCTGGCAGAATGTCTCTTCTGAAGAGGAAGGAAGGCTGATGGAAAGATTAAGGCTGTCCTGGCAGAGGGTGGTGTCGGATATTACGCTTCGTGAAGCCTCAGAAATGGAGGAAACGCTTGCGCCCCTTGCTGAAAATTTAAAAAACCTAAGCGGCCCTGCGGGCAGAAAAGAGTGGATAGAGAGGTTTTTAGAGGCAGCGGCAAAAGGCGCAAAAGCAGCGCGTGAGAGAATCCTGCAGCTGGAAGGCCTGGCGCGAAAATGCCGCTCGTTCGCCGACATAGAATATGATTTTTTGTATGACTATGGGCGGCACCTTATGGCCATAGGATATCACGCGGGCGAGCGCAGGCGGGACGAGGGTTTCTATGACCTGCTTGCGTCTGAGGCGCGGCTGGGAAGTTTTACTGCCATTGCCCAGGGCAGGCTTCCCCAGGAACACTGGTTCTCGCTGGGCCGCAGCCTGACAAAGACAGGCGGCATGCCCGTGCTGCTGTCCTGGAGCGGGTCAATGTTTGAATATCTGATGCCGCTGCTTGTCATGCCTTCATATAAAAACACCCTGCTTGACCGGACTTATAAGGCTGTAGTTGCCGGCCAGATTGAATACGGCAGGAACAGAGATGTTTTCTGGGGAGTGTCGGAATCAGGATACAACACCACTGACGTTAACCGGGTTTATCAGTACAGGGCTTTTGGCGTGCCCGGCATGGGTTTTAAACGGGGATTGTCCGACGACCTGGTAATCGCGCCTTATGCTTCCGCGCTGGCATTGATGGTAGAGCCCGCTTCAGCCGCGGAAAATCTGCAGGCAATGGCTTCGGCAGGAATACTCGGAGAGTACGGCTTGTTCGAGGCTGTTGATTACACGCAGGCCAGGCTGTCACGCGGACAGGATTACGCGGTGGTAAATTCATACATGTCCCATCATCAGGGGATGGTTTTATTGTCTCTGGCCTACTGCCTTCTCGGGCAGCCCATGCAAAAACGTTTTGAAATACAGCCGGAATTCCGCGCGGCAAGCCTGCTGCTGCACGAGCGCGTGCCAAGGGTCTCCCCGGCTTTCCCGCACGCTTTTGAGACGCTGGAGAGGCACTGGCAGGAGGGGCAGGGGCGCGAATCCCTCATGCGCGTCTTCAACACGCCGCACACGCCTGTCCCTGAGGTGCATTTACTGTCCAACGGCCGGTATCATGTAATGGTTACACAGGCAGGAGGAGGGTACAGCCGCTGGCAGGATCTGAGCCTGACGCGCTGGCGTGAAGATGCGACCCAGGATAAATTCGGGTTTTTTTGTTACATAAAGGATGTGGAACGGAATGAAACGTGGTCAGCGGCTTTTCATCCGGTGAAAAAAGAGGGGAAACATTACGAGGCAATATTTTCTCAGGCGCGCGCTGAATTCAGGCGCAGGGATTTTGACATTGACACGCATACAGAGATAGCAGTGTCTCCCGAAGATGACATAGAACTCCGGCGCGTGCGCATAACAAACCGCACCCGCACGGCGCGCACGCTTGAGATTACCTCCTATACTGAAGTGGTGCTGGCGCCTGCCGCGGCTGAGGAGACACATCCGGCTTTCAATAATCTGTTTATTGAAACAGAGATTATCCGCGGCCGCAGCAGTATTTTGGCCACGCGCAGGCCAAGGTCAAAAGAAGATCTTCCACCGTGGATGCTGCACCTGATGATTGTACGCGGCGCAGAGGAGGGGGCGGTATCTTTTGAGACGGACCGCACAAAATTTATCGGCCGCGGAAATACCTCTGCTGACGGCCCGGTTAAAGAGACAGGGCCCTTATCGGACAGCGAGGGGACGGTTCTCGACCCGGTATTGTCCATACGCAGAAGAATAGTAATAGAGCCTGAAGGGACAGTGGTTGTAAATATGGTTATGGGCGCCGCGCAGAACAGGGAAACAGCCCTGGCTCTGATTGAAAAATACCATGACTGGAGGCTTGCTGACAGGGTTTTTGAGCTGGCATTCAGCCACGGTCGGGCGGTACTGCATCAGCTCAATGCCACAGATGAGGACGCGCAGGTTTTTGGCAGCATAGCAGGGTCGATTGTTTTTGCCAACCCCGCAAGCCGCGCACAGCCGGGTGTCATACTTAAAAACAACCGCGGGCAGACGGACCTGTGGAGTTACGGGATATCGGGGGACCACCCCATTGTGCTGCTCAGGATAGCGGACCCTGCAAATATTGAGATGGCAAGGCGCGTCGCGCAGGCGCATGCTTACTGGCGTTTAAACGGGCTGGCAGCGGACCTCATTATATGGAACGAAGACGCGGCAGGATACAGGGATGAGCTGCAGGATAAGATTACGGGGCTGATTTCCACGGGACTTGAGGCGCACGCGCTGGACAGGCCCGGAGGGATTTTTGTGCGGCGTATTGACCAGATACCGGAAGAGGACAGGGTGCTCATGCAGGCAGCTGCCCGCGTAATTATCACTGACAGGGGAGGTACGCTTGAGGAACAGGTGAGCCGCAGGGCACAGGTTAAATTCAGCGTTCCGTCGTTCGCGCCGTACCGCGCGCGCCGTGTTGTTGAGGACAGGCACATTGATTTGACGCGGCGCGACCTTATTTATTTTAACGGGCTGGGCGGGTTTACGTCCGACGGGAGGGAGTACATAACGACAACCACAGCCGAGCAGATGACGCCAAGGCCGTGGTCAAATGTGATGGCAAACCCTGATTTTGGCACTGTGGTTTCAGAGAGCGGCTCTTCATATACGTTCAGCGAAAACGCGCACGAATTCAGGCTGACGCCCTGGCACAATGACGCGGTCTCTGACCCGGGCGGTGAGGCGTTTTATATACGTGATGAGGAGAGCGGCAGGTACTGGTCCCCCGCGCCTTTTCCGGTGAGGGGAGCAAGGCCGTACGCGTGCAGGCACGGGTTCGGATACACGGTATTTGAGTACAGGGATTTTGGAATCGAATCAGAACTGACAACAACCGTCGCGACCGACGCGCCTGTCAAGTTCTGGATATTAAAATTAAAAAATATCTCATCAAGGCCGAGGAGGCTCACTGTAACCGGATATGCGGAATGGGTGCTGGGAGAACTTCGCTCAAAAACCCTGATGCACGTCGTAACCGAGATTGACGGCTCATGCAACGCGCTCTTTGCGCGCAACCCATTTAATACCGAATTTCCCGGGAGGACGGCGTTCTTTGATGTTAATGACCCAAAGAGAAGCTATACCGGCGACCGCGCGGAATTTATCGGCCGCAACGGCACGCTTAAAAACCCGGCAGTCATGGGCCGCACGAGGCTTTCAAACAGGACAGGACCGGCCATGGACCCGTGCGGCGGCCTGCAGACAGCGTTTGAGCTGGCCGAGGGAGAGGAGAAAGAGATTGTATTTATGATGGGCGCGGGGAAAAACGCAGATGAGGCCCGCGGTCTTGTGCAGCGTTTCAGAGGGAACGGCCCGGCGCGTGGCGCGCTGGAGAGGGTATGGAACCACTGGAGCAGGACATTGAGCGGAGTATATGTGGAGACGCCGGACCGGAAGACGGATATTTTAACCAATGGCTGGCTCATGTATCAGGTTATAGCGTGCAGGCTGTGGGCGCGCAGCGGTTATTACCAGTCAGGGGGCGCGTTTGGTTTCCGAGACCAGCTGCAGGACGTGCTTGCGGTGATACACACGAACCCGGGCCTGACGCGGCAGCACCTGCTGCGCTGCGCGGAGCGCCAGTTTCCCGAGGGAGACGTGCAGCACTGGTGGCACCCGCCTTTGGGCCGCGGCGTCAGGACGCGCTGTTCCGACGATTATTTATGGCTGCCATATGCTGTGTGCGATTATACGGCTAAAACAGGGGATACGGGAGTGCTGGACGAAATCGCAGGGTTCATCCAGGGAAGGGAGCTCAAACCTGACGAAGAATCCTATTACGACCTGCCTTTTAAGACTGACGAAAAGGCGGGTTTGTATGAGCACTGCCGCCGCGCTGTCATGCGCGGGCTGCGTTTTGGGAGCCGGGGCCTGCCTCTTATGGAAGGCGGCGACTGGAATGACGGAATGAACCTTGTCGGCGCGCAGGGAAAAGGGGAGAGCGTATGGCTGGCGTTTTTTCTTTACTCTGTCCTTGTCCGGTTTGGCGCGCTTGCGCGGAGCCGCAGGGACATAAAGACAGCGGATATATGCGTCTATGAGGCGGCGCGCCTTAAAAAAAATATCAGCACGAAGGCGTGGGACGGCGGATGGTGGATAAGGGCTTTCTTTGACAGCGGAGAGCCGCTGGGTTCCGCGGAAAATGCGGAATGCAGGATAGACTCTCTGCCGCAGAGTTGGTCGGTTTTATCGGGCGCGGGCGAGCCCGCGCGCAGCCGTGCCTCAATGGAAGCGGTGGAAAAACACCTGGTAAAACCGGGCACTGGAATCATACAGTTATTTGACCCTCCGTTTGACATGAGCGCGCAGGATCCCGGTTATATACGCGGTTACGCGCCCGGTGTCAGGGAAAACGGCGGACAGTACACTCACGCCGCGGCATGGGCGGTTATGGCCATGGCAGAGCTGGGGGAAGCGCAAAAAGCATGGGACTGGCTGGACAGGATAAACCCGATAAGCCGCGGCTCAACGCATGAAGGGATGGAGAGGTATAAAACAGAGCCTTATGTCATGGCGGGCGATGTCTATTCACGCGAACCCTACAGCGGGCGCGGAGGCTGGTCATGGTACACGGGTTCCGCGGGCTGGGTGTATCAGTGCATAACAGAATCGCTTCTCGGGTTAAAGCTGGAGGTTGACAAGCTGATTATTTCGCCGCGCTGGCCCGCGGGCTGGGAAAATTTCAAGGTACACTATCGTTTCAGGGAGACGGTTTATCACATTAATGTGATAAAGTCTGACGAGCCTGTTTCGCGGGTGGCTGTTGACAGCAATGACAGGGCCGAGCCGTTTTTACGCCTGGCCGACGACAGACAGGAACACTGGGTTGATTACAGGTGCGCGAAAAAATAAAAGGAGAGAAAAAATGAAGATAATAATTATCGGTGGAGTCGCGGGAGGCATGTCCGCGGCAGCAAGGCTGAGAAGGCTGTCGGAAACCGCGGAAATAACCGTTTACGAACGCGGGGGTTATGTCTCGTTCGCGAACTGCGGTCTTCCTTATTATATAGGCGGCGAGATAACAGAGAGGGAAAACCTGCTTGTGCAGACGCCGGAGTCATTTAGCGCGCGTTTTAACGTAAGCGTCAAAATTAATACGGAAGCGATATCAATAGACAGGAAGAAAAAAGAGATAAAAGCCCGGCAGGCAGGAACAAACGAAGAGTTCGTACAAAAATATGACAAACTCATACTGTCGCCCGGAGCCGCTCCCTTAAAGCCGCCTATTCCCGGTATAGACAACGGGAGAATATTTACCCTGCGCAATATGGAGGACACTGACAGGATACACGCGTTTATCAGGGATAACGCGCCCAAAAAGGCCGTAGTTGTAGGAGGCGGTTACATAGGGCTTGAAATGGCAGAGAACCTTAAGCGCCGCGGAATCTTCGTTACGGTTGTTGAGGCGCTTCCCCAGGTGATGGGTATCCTTGATTTTGAGCTGGCTGCCCAGATTCACGGGCACCTGAAACAGAAAGGAGTTGAGCTTTATCTCGGCGACCCCATAAAATCATTCGCGGACGACGCCGGAATGGTAAAGGCAGTTTTAAGCAGCGGAAAGGAGATAAGCGCTGATTTTGTGATGCTTTCAATAGGAGTAAAGCCGGAAATAAAACTGGCCGTGGAAGCCGGTATTGACAGGGGTAAATACGGCATCAGCGTCAACGAATACCTTCAGACATCTGACGCGGACATATATGCCATAGGCGACGCCGTAGAAACGGTAAATCCCGTATCAGGAGCCAAAGGGTTCATACCGCTCGCGGGTCCCGCAAATAAGCATGGAAGAATAGCCGCTGACAATATAACAGAAGGAAACAAGGTTAAATACAGGGGAACAATAAGCGCGGGTGTCCTTAAAATATTTGATATGACAGCTGCCGCGGCCGGGCTGAACAGCAGGCAGCTTGACATTCTTAAAATTCCGCATGAGTCTGTAATAATACACCCGAATAACCACGCCGGATATTATCCGGGAGCGTCACAACTGTCAATAAAAATGGTTTTCGCGCCCGATACCGGAAGGATTCTGGGAATGCAGGCAGTCGGGTTTGAAGGAGTGGAAAAAAGGATAGACGCGGTTTCGGCTTTTATCCAGAAGGGAGGGACCGTTTATGACCTGGCGGAGTTTGAGCATTGTTACGCTCCTCCGTTTTCATCCGCCAAGGATCCCCTCAATATGGCGGGTTTTACCGCGGAAAATATCATTAAGGGAAGGGTTAAGCAGATAAGCTGTGACGAGCTGGCAAAGAATGAAAAGGATTATTTTATTCTTGATGTACGTGAGAATGATGAAACCGGCCTGGGAATGATACCCGGCGCGGTTCACATACCGCTTAATGACCTGCGCCGCAGGATAAAAGAGGTGCCTAAGAATAAAAAATCAGCTGTTTACTGCAGGCTCGGAATACGGGGATATATCGCGGCCAGAATACTTATGAACAACGGGTATAATGAAGTTTACAATATTTCCGGAGGGTACATAACATATGCTGCGATAACAGGAAGGCAGACAAATGAAAATTTGTTTGATGAAAAATATGAGATGGGAACGCAAAAAAGAGCGGTGAGCGGAGATAAAAAAGAAGGAGCGGCTAAAATAGTGGCTGTAAACGCCTGCGGCCTGCAGTGCCCCGGCCCGGTCATGAAACTTAAAACAGAAATGGAAAAGCTCTCGCCGGGCGACAGGCTTGAGATAAAAGCGAGTGACGCGGGGTTTTATAATGACGTCGGCTCATGGGCGAGGACAACAGGAAACAGTGTGCTGTCGCTTGAGTCTGAAAAGGGTGTCATAACAGCGGTAGTGGAAAAGGGCAGTGGAATCCGCGCCTCCGGATCAGCGGCTGCCCCGCAGGAAAAAGACAAAACAATGGTTGTTTTCAGCGGGGATATGGATAAGATAATCGCCTCATTTATAATCGCCAACGGAGCGCTTTCAATGGGAAAACGGGTTACCATGTTTTTTACATTCTGGGGCCTTAACGCGCTGAAAAAGCAAAAAACGCCCGGAGGACTCAAGAAGAACCTTATTGAAAAGGCCTTTGGATTTATGCTGCCGCGCGGCAGCCGGAAACTGAAGCTTTCAAACATGAACATGGCAGGAATGGGCCCGGTTATGATAAGGGCAATTATGAAAAAGCATAATATAAGCAGCCCTGAGGAACTGATAGAATCCGCTGTCAAAAACGGCGCGAAGATAGTGGCCTGCCAGATGACAATGGACCTTATGGGCATAAAAAAAGAGGAGCTCATTGACGGTGTGCAGATCGGGGGAGTTGCGTCCTTTCTGGAGGCCTCGGATGAATCAAACGCCACGCTTTTTATTTGAAAAAAGAGCAAACACCGCAAGATAACAGGCCTATAGAGGGAGATAATATGAGAATAATAGTGCTGAAAGACCGCAAGGCTGTGTGCGCCGCTGCAGCGAAAAGAGTGGCGGTTTTTGTGGAAAAGGATAAAAGAGCAGTGCTTGGCCTGGCAACAGGCGGGACAATGACAGGCGTCTATGAGATTTTAGCGGACAAATACCGCAGGGGCAGCCTAAATTTCTCGCACGTTACATCCTTTAACCTTGATGAATACTGCGGCCTGGCACAGGGTCATAAGTGCGGCTACAACTATTACATGTATCACAATTTTTTCAGGCACATTAATATCAGGGAAAAAAACAGGCACATACCGCCCGCATCGGGCAAAAATTCCGGGGACGCGTGCGCTGCTTATGAGAAAAAGATAAGGAGGGCCGGCGGCATAGGGCTTCAGCTTCTCGGAATAGGGACAAACGGCCACATAGCGTTTAACGAGCCGGGTTCCTCATTCTGCTCGCGAACCAGAAGGGTAAAACTGGCGGAAGAGACATTAAAGAGCAATTCAAGATATTTCCCCAGGTGCGCGAAGCTGCCGTGTTATGCCGTGACCATGGGAATCGGGACGATTCTGGAGGCAGGAGAGCTGCTTCTTCTCGCGTGCGGAAATAAAAAAGCAGCCGCTGTTGAGGCTGCGGTTAAAGGCCCGGTTACAACCGATATGCCCGCAAGCATTCTGCAGCTCCATCCCAAAGCGACGCTTATTCTTGACAGGCAGGCGGCAGGAAAACTGAAAACTCATAACTGGAAATTTTAGATCTTAAATAAAACATGCCTGATATCCCTGCGGGAGACGCTTATATAATCCGTGTAAATAATCTTAACAGCGAATCAAATCATAAAAAATTGTATGTCAGGCCGATTGTGAGCGACTGTTTTATCTGCCTCTTTGGCGATATGTCTTTGTCATATTTGATTGTGAAGTTAAATCCCGGGTTTAGATATTTGATTGTTGGGGCAAAGGTTGTTTAGCAGCCTGCAAAAACCGGTTCGTTTCTTTTGTTGTCCACTTGCAAATTGCAAATTCCAAATTTAAATTGTTTTTTAATTGCCTCACTGGAGGTGGGCCGGGGCAGGCAGCGGAGAAATTTCGCCGATTTACATCGGCGGTGAGCCCGGTCAGATGCAGACTCGTGAATGGCCGCGATTAGGCTTGCGCGGGTTTTAGTGCGGCAACTCTCACGCAGGGCACAGGTGTTTGGTATGGCGTTGAATAGCCCACAGCACAGACGCGTCCTGAGTTCTCGACGAAATTTTCCGCTGCCTACCCCGTCCTGCGTCAGTATGTGTTGCGGCAAAGGTTGTTTAGCAGCCAGTAAAAAACAAGATTAAATATCGATGTGTTGTTTTCGTAGGGGCGATTCACGAATCGC
>DSBP01000266.1 GCA_011049465.1 bacterium
AAGCAACTCCCCGCCCCGTTTCGTATCTACAAGCCTGCAGAACAGACCCGCCCGCAATAGTGCGCAAGCCGGGCTGCGCACAGCAGTCTATCGTAAAATTAACATGATCAGGCCCATGGCAATCAGGGAAATTTCTCCGCTGCCTGCCCCGTCCCACCTCAAGTACGACAATTTACAATTTGGAATTTGCAATTTAATGCGATTGCAAAACAACCTTTGCCCCAACACTCACTATCGCAGGACAGGGGCGGGTAATTGCGGGGGCGTCAAAAACGAATTTCTCCTTTACTTTTCCTCAGAATCCATTACAATGTAATTAATTGGACGGGTACATTTCGATAATGCGAGGAGAACTATATGAAAAAAAACAGCTTCTTACTGCTTATTCTTTTTATCTTTATGGCGCCCCTTTTTGTACTTGCAGATGTAACATCCGTGCAGGTCTTCAACACCGGCACAAACGGCAAATACCTGCAGGCAACAAGCGTGAACAACCCTGTCTTCCATGCCCGCATAACAGCTGACGCACAGGGAGATACGCTCACATACGTCAGTTTATACAACGACAAAAACAGCTGGTATGTGGGCTCTGCCGGAGAGCCGGCTTCCATAGAACCCGGAAGTGTAAAACTGTGGTATTATCCTGTTGACCAAAACGATTTTGATATTTCAACGGCGCAATACGTCACTCACCTCCCGGTTGACAATGATTATGCTGACTGGTGGTATAATGACTTCTCCTTTCCTGTGGCTGACGGCTCAGGCATCTGGGTCACCATTGGTATAGCGGAGTATCCCGACCCCGGCTCTGTTGAGTTTCAGGGGGATGAGATAACATTTGAATCCGGCGCGTCAGTCAGTTTTTCCGGGCTCCCGCTGACCCCTCCTGTAATGCTCGTAACCCAGGTAAAACCCGCGACTGTGCTTGAGGTCTCGCACACAGGCGGCACAATGCAGCCTTTTGTCTCAACATCGCAGCAAAATGTAATCCCTGCGGAATTCAGGTTCTTCAACGCTTCGGGCCAGGGCGCAGCGCCGATAGTCATAAGCCATGTGACCCTCACTGTCAAATCCTACAGCCCTTTCGGGGATATGCTCGCGCCCGCATCAGTAATGAGTTCAATTAAAATACAGGACAAACATACCGGTACTATTTACGGCCAGATTCCCGCGCAATCCATACCTTCCTCCCCTGTTCCCCTCCGGATATCCATGTCGCTTGTAAACATCCCTGCTGACACAACCACAACCGCAAATATTGTAATAGACATGACAGGAAACACCGCTTCAGCAGGCATTAACTTTATTATTTCCCTTGAGGATTATGATTCGGTTTATGCCTATGATTACTACACATACGAAAAGGTATCTGTCCACGCCTCCCCTTATGATGCCACGGGCTTTGAGATGATCTCCAATTTTTCGACAATAAAGAAACAAGCCGCATTCCTGGACGCGCGGCTTATAGATACAATACCTTCAAATATAAACAAGGGCCAGCAGAACGTCTCGCTTCTCTCCGCATCCTTTGACAACCCCGGCGACACTCATACGGCCGCGGCCGAGACGCATCAGTTCACTGTTTATGTAACAGACAGCGGCGGAAACCCGCTTACCCCATCCGAGTTGTTCTCAAAAATATCCATAACCGACCCGGCAGGCTCGGTTATTTACGGGCTCAAAGATTCTTCATCAATTGAGACGTCGGGGAACTCGGTCTTTTTCCCTCTTTTAAACACAATAAGGACAGCGTCCGGCGCCTCAACTACAATTGTTGTCCGTGCCGACATAAACGCCTCAACCCTTTATAACAACTTCAGGGTATCTGTCACAGGGCCGCAGGATTTGCCGTCAAGGGATGTAAATTCCTTCGCTCCTGTGGCTGTTTCCATCACGACAGGCACGCCTTTCATCTCAAGCCTGGCTCTGCTGTCAAGCTCGTTTCTTGTCTCCTCCGACCCGCTGCTGCCGGCCGTGACTTTCGCCGGACAGCAGGATATCCCGGCAATGTCGCTGAACTTCACCTCTCCGCTCTCTTTCGGCAGCGGTAATATAATTTTGACGGGCCTGACAATCACGGCCAAAAACAGCTCCGGCAGCCCTGTCAACTTTAATTCCTTCGCCTCCGTGTTAAAAGCGTCCTCGGGAAATATAGAGGCCGTATCTGCCGCGCCTGCTTCCCCTTACCTGTTTTTACAGTTTCCATCAGGCGTGACAGTAACTGCTGACGGCACAACATCGGCCATTATTTCCCTCAGCCTTGCTGCCGGCGCCTCCGGCATATACTCCATATCCGTTGAATCCGCGTCCCACGTGGCTGCTTATCAGGACAATGAACCGGGCCGCGAAATCTTTATAGCAGCCGAATCAGGCAGTTCTTTTCCACTCGAATCAGGGCAAAGCACAGTTTCAGGCAGTTCCTCTTCCCTCTCTTTTTCCGGCTATCCCAACCCTTTTTATGCCGGAAACAACCTTACGCTTGCCTACTATCTGTCGGATAACGCGAATGTAACCATAGAAATCTTTGACCTTATGGGCAGGAAAATACGCGCCCTGCTTTCAGAAGCGCCCAAACCCAAAGGCGCCCGTTCAGAAGACACCTGGGACGGCAAAAATGATTCCGGCCGCCCCGTAAAGACAGGGACTTATCTTGTCAGGATAACCGCTTCAGGCGGCGTTAATTCATCGGCTGTCAGAAAAATAACAATACTAAAATAATCACGGAGGCAGGTATGAAAAAACTTATTCTTGTAATCTTTGCGGCAGCGCTGTCAGCGCCGTTTTTAAGCGCGGCTAACCTGCCCTTTAGCGGCCGGCTAAATATCAATGACGCGGGCACGGCGGGCAGTTATATGGCTTTTTCCGATGATTCGTTCGCGGCCTCGCTCAACCCGGCGGGCCTGGGTTTTACGACAAGGCAGCAGGTCGGCCTGCTCTACCACCCGCTTTTCGAGTCGGCTTTTATCAGCTCCCTTGCCTACGCTCTTCCCCTGCTTGATATGGGCACAGCCGGCTTTTCAATCACGCACCTCAGTATTTCCGGAATTGAAGAAATCGACAGTTCCAACCTCCCCACAGGAAAAACCTTTTCCGATTCATATACCCACATCATGCTCTCATACGGCATCCAGTTTATCCCCGGTATAAGCGCGGGCATTAACTTCAAGCTTACCGGCCACTCGGTTTATAACATCAGTTCTTACGCCTACGGGTTCGACGCCGGCGCCGCCGCCCTTCTTCCGTTTAACCTTCGCGCGTCGCTTATGCTCGAGAACATGGTCAAGCCGTATTTCGAATATGAGAACGGCGGAGACAGCCTTCCCCTGAAATTTTCCTTAGGGCTCGGATATGAGATCAGGCCCGGCGGCAACGACAGCAATATAGTGAGGCTGAGCGCGCTGTCATATATGGAAGAAGGCGCTGTTGAAGCCGGATATGCCGCCGGCGCCGAGTATATCCATAAAAATTTCCTCGCTGCGCGCGCCGGTTATTCCGGCACGGGCCCGGCCGCGGGCGCGTCAATTATCCTTGGCGATTTTGACATAAATTACGCCTGTTCATTCACTGCCTTTGACCCGCTTCACCGTTTCTCTTTATCCTATAAAATGGGCGCTGACATAAGGGCGCTTGAAGCCGGCGCCCGGACAAAAGAGGCTAAACTCAGGCGTGAAATGATTGAAAAGGTGCGCGGCGAGGCGCTGGCTGATTTGAGACAGGAGACAGAAAAGCACATTCTGGACAAAGACTACGCGGCAGCCCTGGTGTCAATAAGCAAGGGCCTCGCGTGGGATAACAGCAGCGAGTGGTTTAACTCAAAAAATTCCGAGGTTGAGAGGCTGCGTAAAGGCGAAGGAGTAAACAGGCTGATTTCCGAGGCAAAAGAACTCACAGCCGGAAAAATGCACATCGACGCGCTGGTAAAGCTGAGGGAAGCGCTTGACATCGACCCCGGCAATAAAACCGCCTCTGAAATGTTTGCCCGGGCAAAGGAAAGCGTCGAGAAGACAGCCGAGGATAATATCATTGCCGAGTCAAAAAACGAGAAAACCATAAGGACAAATTTTAACCGCGGCATATCGCATTATTCAGAGGGCAGGTTTGAGGAGGCAATAGCCGCCTGGGATAACGTAATTAAAGCCTCCCCGCTGCAGCGCCAGGTTTACGGTTTTATCGAAAACGCAAGAAAAAAAATAGAGTCTCAAAAAGAGGAAAAAACCACTGCACAGTTTGCGCGGCAGCAGGAGATTTCCTCGCTTTACAACAAAGCCGTTTTAGCCTATACAAAGGGCCGGTTTGAGGAATCCATAAAGCTGTGGCGCGAACTTTTGAGAACAGACCCGGATAATACCGAAGCAAAAGAATACCTGGAGAAGACAGCGAAAGAATACGCGGAATTCCAGAGGCGCAGTTTGGGATGGTAATTATAATCAATATTTAAATATTTTATATTTTATAGTTGAAACAAAGACGCAAAGCTTCAAGACGACAATTTACTTAAGCGCTTCATTCAACGTAACAAAGATCCATTTCACTATGCCTAATGTCCCCTTGATTGACTCCATAAAAAACGGCATAAACGAAATGTTGTCCGCTATCATGGCAAGTACCGCGCCTATTACAAGGGTGTTCATAAAGATTATGAACGCGGCCGAAAAAACGACATTGGAGTCTTCCTTCAGGTCGCTCTGGTTCACAGTAAGCGAATAGAGCGTCAGCGCCACATGGAACGAGAGGCTTGCGCCCACAAAGAAAGCTATTAACGGCCTGAATTTATCGGCGGCTATTATGTAAATCGCGGAAAACAGAACCGTATAAAGCGGAAAGAAATACGGCGCAAGCGATATCAGAAAATTGGATTTGTTTATCAACACCCTGCCGCCCGTCCTTGACACTTCAAGTTTTTTCGTCTTCCCTCCGAAAAACATTGCCCAGAGCGCGTGAGTCAGTTCATGCGCCATAACATGCATAAAAACCGGCCTGTATAAAAGAATATGTACCGCCAGATACACGGCAAAACCAAGGACAAAAAGCAATTCGTTATTTTGCGCGAATTTCGCGGAAGTGTTTATTTTAAAACCCGACAGCAGTTTCACAAACTCGATACAGGCAGAGACAGCCGCCAAAACCGCCAAAACAGTCAGAACCGCAAAAATTATTTTTTTCATCTATTCTTTGAGGGTTGCGAGCCTTTCATTTATCTCCTTTAAGCGCTTGCTTGCGGTCATGTGGCCCGGCTCAAGCCTGAGAACCGATTCAATCCTTGCTTTCGCCTCTTTGAGCCTGCTCTGCCCAAACAGCTCCATCGCTTCCTTATAAGTCTTCTCAACCTCTTCGCTGACAAGGGGTTTAATATCGCGCTGAAACTTCAGCGCGTATTCATTGGCGGGGTCAAACACCAGTATTCTGTTTGTGGCAGACATGGCGTCAAGAATGTTTTTCTCTCTGTAGTATTCGTCCGCTTTTTGCATGAGCTCCTCAAGCCTCTTTTTATATATACGCTTCACCTCTTCCATATAATCCTTCAGCTTCTTTTCAAGAGGGCGCTTTTCTATCGCCTTTTTCCATTCTTTTATTGTCGTCATATAATCCTCATCAAGAAGCTTGTCTATTCCTTTTTGAAAAGCTTCGGCGGTAAGCGCCGATTCAACATCATCCCCGCCGAAACTTTCCTGCATCAGTTTATTATGACACTCGTCAAAACTCTTCCTTATTTCCTGAGAGCCCGGATTCAGTATCATGGCCCTCTTTAAAAGAAGCAGCCCTTCTATTACCCCTCCTTCCTCAACCCGTTTAAGGGCTCCCGTGTAAAGCTCTTCAACCTCTTTTTTAAACTTCAGCTCCCTTTTTTTCTGAAGCGCCCCGTCTATATATGACCTTGCCTGCTTGTTTGCCGGGTCATGCTTTAACACTTCCTCCCACTTGCTGACCGCAGCGTCAATATTTCCGCTTTTATATATTTCAACGCCTTCCGAAAGCAGTTTTGGAAGATTTTCCGATATTCTTATGTTTTCCTCGGCGCTTTTTATGTATTTTTTAATCTGCTCATTGGCAGGGTCAAGATTAAAGCCCTCCTGCCACTTTACAATAGCCCCTTTTATATTCCCCTTGTTATAAATACTCAACCCTTCCGTTATAATGTCTTTAATGGCCTGCTTATTCTGTTCCGTTGATATTGCCGCCTTTATCTTCCTCATTTCTCCGGCTATCTCCTCATCCTGCGGGTTCTTGGCATAAAGTTTCTCAATAATGACATATGCCTCAGACAGCCTGTTTCCGTCCATAAGCTGCCTTGCTTTTATCAGCTCTGTGGTTATGTCCTTTCTTGCCTGTTCCTTCATCATCCCGTCAAGCACCGACTGCGCCGATGCCCTGCTTGACGTAATCCCTTTGAGCGCAAGGTCAATTTCCTGCTGGGATGTCGCATTTCTTCTTGCATCATCAAGCGTAATAAGCCCTTTCCTGTGCATTTCTATCAGTGACTGGTCAAAAGTCTGCATTCCGGACGAACCTTCCTTTATTAGATCCTTGATGTTTCCGAAGCGCCCTTCCTCAAGATATCCTCTCACCGTGGGCGTCACAACCAGTATTTCCACAGCAGGCGCCATTCCCATGTTGTCGCTTTTGGCCACAAGCCGCATTGATATGACCGCCCTTAACGCTCCGGCGAGCTGCGCCCTTACCTGCACCTGCTGTTCTTTCGGAAAAAAATCAAGAATCCTTGATATTGTCTGTATCGTATCAATAGTGTGCAGTGTCGAGAATACCATGTGCCCTGTTTCCGCCGCTGAAATCGCGGTCTGAACAGTTACTGCGTCGCGCATCTCCCCTATCAGTATAACGTCGGGGTCCTGCCGCAGCACATACTTCAACGCGCTTCCAAAACTCTCCGTATCAAGCCCGACTTCCCTCTGGGAAACGCTTGATTTTTTATCCGCATGGACAAACTCTATGGGGTCCTCAATTGTAACTATGTGTTTGGAGTAATTTTCGTTTACTTTATTTATCATCGACGCAAGCGTTGTTGATTTTCCCGAACCCGTTGCCCCCGTCACAAGCACCAGCCCCCTGGGATACATGGAAATTTCGCCTATTGCAGAGGGAAGGTTTAGCTCCTCAAGGGAGGGTATTTTAATGGGAATCGCCCTTAAAACAAGCTCAAGCTTTCCCATCTGCCTGAAAGCGTTTGCCCTGTAACGCGCCACGCCTTCAAGATTGTAAGCGAGGTCCATCTCATTTGTATCCTCAAACTTTTTACGCTGCCTCTCATCGGTTATGGCGTATACCATTTCCTTCATGTCTTCATATGTGAGTATTTCCATGTCAAGAGGCAAAAGCCTTCCGTCCACGCGCATCATAGGCGGGCGCCCCTCTTTAAGATGCATGTCAGACGCTTTTTTTTCTATCATCAAATGGAGCAAATCGGTAATGTTCACTGTTTATCCCCTTGAAGCATCAGAAATAAGCCGTTAACCCCAGCCTGTGAGCGTCATTGGCAAAAAACGACCTTATAAAATACTGGTAGGCGTAATCAACGGAAAATGATTCCATGCCGGCCGTTGCTCCGGCAGATACTATGTATGAATCCTCGTTCGGGTTGGCTGAAAAACCTGCTCTTACCCCGGCGCTTTTCAAATAGTCGTTTTTCGCGAACCTTATTGTGTATTCCGCGCCGCCGCAGTACGCGGTAACGCGGGGGACGCCGGAGTCATTTTCCTCGGACTTGACTTCAGCGGCAATAAGAAAATCAGGGGTTATGCCGTAATAAACCCCTCCGTTTAAATAGTAAGGCAGCGCCTCATCTGACCCGCCGTTCCAGCTGATTTTCGAGAAGGCGTTTTTCATCATTACCCCAAAACTGAAATTGCTTCTCAAGGCTATGATAACCGCCGCGTCCGCGCCAAACCCTGACGCTCCCGCCTCAATGCCTTCGGATACCAAATCAGAACTAACCCCAAAATACTTGACATTTACACCCAAAGCCACCTTTGGAAACCTGTATTTAACCATCCCCAGATAATTTCCCACTTCCATCCCCCATGACAGCGCCAGCACATACTCTGTCCAGCCCGCGTCCACATCCCCTGAAAAATCCGTCCCTGTCTTAAGCGACATGTAGCTTATGCTTGCTCCCAGCCCGCCGTAACCCTCTGTGTCTCCCTGCCCGTATGATATCAGCATCCTCGAGGAGTTTCCTGTTGTTAAGGGAATAATCTGCGGCTGGTAGGTAAACGATACGCTTTTTCTTCTGTCAAGGAGCCCCAATCCTGCGGGGTTCCACCACGACGCGTTTCCGTCATCAGCAATCGCGGTAAATGCGCCGCCGAGGCCTATGGCGCGCGCGGCCAGCCCGTCGTCAGCAAAAGAACCTCCCGTGAGGTCCGAATCCGCTCCAAGTACCGGATATACCGCTATAAGCATCAGGACAACAACGGCTGTCAGTTGTTTTCTTATGCCCATTATTTCACCACCGCAATGAGCCTCGATATGACTTCACCTATCCTGCTGCCGTCATATCCTGTTATCTCAACCCTGATGACATACATGCCGTTTCTCACCATGCTCCCCCTGTCATTCCTGCCGTCCCAGGTAAAATAATAGTTCATGATTGACGGATTTGTTGTGTCCGCCTCGCTGTTATTAAAAAAGGCGTAATCCCCGGGGTTATTATACTCCATCATCCTTACAAGCGCGCCCGCAAGCGTATAGATACCCACCTTGACATTTCCCTGTCCGCCCGCAGGCCCGATCTGCGCAATGTCATTTGTATAGAAAATCCCGGCGGGGCCATTATTTGGATTGAAAAGCTTTGTGCTTTTGAAATTGTATACTACCGTCGGCACGGCGGGCGGCACATACATAAGAGCGTACATATTATTTGCTGATTGTATGGATGTAACGGATGCCCTGAAATATCTGTCATCTATAGACGAATTTACAATAGGGTTCCCAATACCCGTAATCTGTGTCCAGGTCGTGCCGTTCCATACCCACATGGTTATATTTGACTCGCTCAATCCCTGGACCGCTAGCGCGGCTGCGTGCGCCGAAGTATAGTGAAGCCTGATTTCAGCGGAACAAAGCGTCGCGTTGAAATTTATCGGAAAAGTGTATCCGGCGGCGCTGAATGATGCCGGATCGGAAAAATACTGGTAATTGGCCGGAGGAGCAGGCCTTGAGGCCGCCGCGATTGTCGCCGCAGTGAAATCCGCGGGGTCAACCTCATTTGAGCCCTGGTCGGTTATTCCGCTGCTCGATCCCGAATAGACAGAGATGACCATATGTGTCGTGGAGTTTTCTCCCACACCCGCAAGATTAACATATGTAACGCCTGACGTCGTAACATAAAAATTATACTGGTACGCGCCGCTATACCCCGCATCTGAGACAGCCGTCACTATAATAGTATAGCTTCCATCCGTAATGGCCGCGGTCGGCGTAAAGACAAGCAGGTTTGTCCCTGTCGGGTGGCTCACGGTTCCGGGTATCTCTGTTCCCGCCGCATTCCTGACGGCCATGTTTGTGGCTGTCCAGTCAACCGGCGATGTGCCTCCGGGAATTACAGAACACTCAATCTTCGAGACAAGAAAGTTTATCTGCGTGGAAACGGATGCTGACAACTGCTCTGTGTTGCCGCTGGCTGACTGGACATTCATATTGCCTACCTGCGGTATTGCCGTGTCAGCCACCGAAAAAGTATATGTTGTTGCCAACCCTTCATTTCCAAGGGCGTCCCTTGGTATTATGGTGTATTTATAAAGTCCGCCGAGGGTCAGCGGGTTATTGGGTACATAATAAACCTCCCATGTCTTTGTGCCGGGAGTGCCGCCGTTCCACGACATCTGGCCTGATACATGATTTCCGTACGGGTCAAGAAGGGTCAGCGTCGACCTGTTGGTTGTGCCCGCGCCCACTCCGTCGTCCGTAAGCATAACCTTGACATAATTGGTAGATGATACTACTCCCGGCTCAAGAACAGCGTTGTTCGACGGGTACTCGGAATAGGGAACTATCCTCGGCCCCTCTTTATCGGGCGTCGGCACGCCCGAATCCCCTTCAATAAAAAACATCGCAGTCCTGTCTTCCGATGACACGCCATAGCCCCGCGAATCCGTAATTGTCCCTGTTGTTTCGTCATAAAAGAAACTGGGCTGCGCGTGATATTTCTGCCTGAGCCCCGTACTGTTTTCCACGCAATTATCAGGGACTTCATCCACTTCCCCGACAGCGACAACAGATTTCCCCACAAGCATTCCGGTTGCCTTAACTATATAGCTTTTTGCCGACTGCAAATCACCGTAATAATAAAAAGTATCTGTTTTTCTGAATACACCGCCGCCCATGTCCGTAAAATTATTCAGGAATACTATATTCCAGTCATTGTCGCCGACTTCATCAGGGTCTGTATATATGACACCCGGGTCCATGTTGCAAAATGCCGGAGCAGCCGGATTGTATCCGAAAGGATAATCATAGGTTTGATATCCGAGAGGGCTCGACAGCGGGTTGATATACCACTCATCCTCATCGTACACTGCTGACGTATCCCGCGGAAACTCCTTAAGAAACACCCCCAAAGAGTCATAAAGCTTCAGGGAAGTATACGAATAAGGATACAATTTATAGTGCCCCGCGCCAAAAACAGCCGGGTCAAACCCCAGGTTCGCCAGATTGGCGGCGGTCGCATTTCTAAGTTCGGTATCCACTATCACTTTTACTTCCATCATTTTTTCGTCGGTCGGCATGTATTTCGTATCAATCGTCTGTATGGTTGTAATTATATCCACTGTTGTTATTTTTAAGTCCCCTGTATAAGCCGCGCCTGTGTTTCCCGCAGTATCGGTTATATCAATCCTGTATTTATAATCCCCGTCCGTCCTTAAAGAACTGTCCGAATCAAGCCCGTCCCATGACACAAATTCAAGCGTCTTACCGCTACCCGTCGTATTAATGGCCTTTATGGTCACAGACCCGTAAAATATCCTGAGGCTGATTTCGCAGTCTTCCGTAAGATAATAGTAAAACTTGACTGTTTCCCGGTTTGGGTTAAACGGGTTGGGATTGGCGTTTACAAGCTCAACGCTCGGCCTTTTGCCGTCTATATTTATGCGCCTTGGCGCCGTAAAACCGTTATTAACAGCCACTGTCCCGGCTTTTGAAAATTTCCCGTAAATCATGCCTCCCGTAAGGAATTCTATGCCATACGCCTCCCTTATAACGAAAGCCGTGTTATATATGCCGTCTGAAGCTACCGCGTCATTATGGTTCGGATCACCGTTATCATAAAGCTGTATTGCCTGGACAGCGTTCCCTATATCAACAATCGCGTTACCGCCGTCAGCCATTGTCCCCAGCGCCGCGGCAAAATCCGCGTACTCAAGAGTTGTATAATTTGTAACAGGCCTGTTCGTTATAAGATTGGCGTTATTAAGCGTAACGGACCTTATTGCCGCGTTTGTATAACCCGTGGTTACCCGCCAGGTCCTTGTTCCGTCATAAACATACATAGGAGCCACAAAGGAGGGCGGGTCAACAGGGAAAGACAAATCAGAGAGTTCTATATGCGTCGTGCTTACGGAAACAACCACTGATACTCCCGAATAGGTCTGCGTCGCGTCAACAACAGCCATGTTAAAATATATGATATCACCTATCTTTGATACATTGGCAACAGGGCTGGCCTGATAATCAAGGGATGTTATTACATAAGCGGCTTTTGCCGCCTGAAAAGACGACAATAAAAAAATCAAAACAAAGACAGGGAGAAATAACTTTTTAAAACAGCCGTGCTTCAAAAGCTGCCTCCTGTTGTTTAAAATCTGATTAGATAATAGCAATAATATTTACAAAAGTCAAGAAATAACTGAAGCAGCTTAATATAAACCCATTTTTGCTTTTTCTCCGCCGTTAAATTAATTAAACCCAAAAACACCTTTTATTGTTTCTGTTTCCGCCGGGCTGCCCCGGCCATTAGCTTGCATCAGTGTGTGGCGCGTAAAAACCAAACCCGCTTCTTTGCCGGTTCCCGGCTTTTACACACCACACACCATGCATCGCGCACCGCTATTACAGATAATATCTTATTACAAGCGGCCAGACAGCAGTGCCCCTTCCAAGGTCAAACAGCATCTTTGTTTCGCTCGAGCTTCCCACGCTCACGCTGTAAACCCCGAAATTTATGCCCGCAGAGCTGCTTATGCTGAAATTCTTCAGCACAAAAATCTCCAGTTCCACACCCACACCCACGGAAAACAAAAACTCTCCCATATCCGTCCCGGCTATTTTCATGCTTGTATAATCTATTTTCATCCCGGGGGTTATGTTCAGAGCCAAGTTATCTGCTTCTGCCATGGGAAATACCATACCCGCGCCGATATTAAAACCTGTTGATTCAAGAACGCCATTGTGCCCGATTCCCGCGTTAAAATCAAGCCCCATGGTATCCACGGGCCACAGCCTCACTCCTGCTTCCCTGTTCATTACATCAATACTGACACCCAGCAAATCCTTATAATCCCCGCTGCTCGCCTTCACCGTCTTGGCCGCTGTCTTGGCCGCCGGTTTTGTTGTTTTTTTGCTTGTCTTGGACTGAGCGAAAACCATGCCGCTCATCAGAAGAACTGCCGCTAATACAACCACAATTTTTTTAAACATTTCCGTACCTCCTCAAAATGATTTTTTTACAACCTCTTTCGTAAACTCAAGCAAAAGCCTCAATCCACAACCTGTCACCCCATCAGGCGCATATGTTTTATTCCTGACATTATATGC
>DSBP01000278.1 GCA_011049465.1 bacterium
GTCCTTCTTTATATTCTGGCAATGGCGTGCGCCTCTGAGGCGGCTACTGCGACAATTACACCCACCCAAACACCCGTGGTCTCATCGGTATGGCGCGTGAATGCCGGAGGCGATGTGTATCCGGATACATGGGGAAATACCTGGGCCGCGGACGCGAATTTTGACAGCGGAACTGCCAGAAGCGTAACAAATACGGTATCCAATACCAATGACAGCCTACTGTACCAGAGTGAGCGGTATGGAGAAACTTTCACGTATGGTTTTGATGTTCCCGCGGGTATTTATCAGGTGACGCTGAAGTTCGCCGAGTTATACTGGGAGTCTTCGGGGAACAGGGTGTTTGATGTCTCGATTAACGGCACGCAGGTGCTTGCTGATTTTGACATATTCGCGGCTGCGGAAAGCGCGTACAGGGCTCACAGCGTGGAGTTTAACAACATTTCGCCAAGCAGCGGAAAGATTGCGATTCAGTTCGGGCCGGCCGGCGCTGACAATGCGCAGGTTTGCGCGATTCAGATAAACCCGATGCCTGCCGCTTCCACGCCGACGAGGACACCCACGCCTACACGGACACCGTGCGCGCCTACGGCCATTACTCCGTACATACAGGTGGGTTCGGGGATATGGCAGGAGTCAAGCAGTGTGGTTGTCAGCCAGGGCTCGGCCGTAAACCTGGGGCCGCATCCACTTTCAGGCGGCGCGTGGAGCTGGAGCGGGCCCGCGGGGTTTACTTCAAATTCCAGGGAGATAAGCAGCATCCCGATGAGCATCGGAGACAATATTTATACGGTTGTGCACACAAATTCCTGCGGCGGGCAAAGCACGCAGGTTTTTACCATCACTCTGCTTGAACCCGCTGCCGGCGAGACGGTCGCGGGCTGCGCGGCCGGCATGGTGATTGACGGAAACATGAACGAGGCATCGTGGAATTCTGTGCCGGAATATCCGATTGACAAGCTTTGCCTGGGAACAAACCCTTACAATGTATCAGGGTACTTTAAGACGCTTTGGGATACAAGCGGCCTGTACATAGGGATGTCCATAAATGACGCTTATTTGAACGCGCCTCAGGTTGCCTGCGCAAGTTACAATAATTCGGCTGTCGAAATATATCTGGACATGGCCAATGACCGCGGCACGCAGCCATTCCCGGGCTCAGTGGGTGATTTTCATTTCATAATCAGCTATGACTGCGCGCATTTTTGCATGAACGCCACAGTGGCCATGGCTCCCGCAGGCGTGCAGTATGCCGGGACAAATGATTCATCCGGCTACACAATGGAAGTGAAGATACCCTGGACGTTATTGGGAGTGGTGCCGCTTATAGGGGACACATATCAGTTTGACGTGCAGGTGGATTTTAACAACGGGACCGGAGAGCGCGTGGGCCAGCTTGTCTGGAACGGTGACGCGAATAACTGGCAAAGCTCGGCAAATTTCGGGGATGTCCGTCTCGGCTACTGCCCCAGCCCCACACCGACAGCCACGCCCCTGCCTCCGGCGCTCGCTGAGTCATATTATATCTTTCCAAACCCGGTAAATCCCAAAGATTCAGGGGCGCGTTTCAGGTATTATCTGGAAAACGATTCTGAAATCACAATAAGGATATTTACCGTAAACGGGAACCCCGTAAAGACACTGCTTGATAATGTGCTGAAGCAGGCGGGCGCGCATTCCGGTGATGTCTGGGACGCAAAGAATGAATACGGCAGGGAAGTCATGTCAAATATTTATCTGTGCGTGATGGAAGTAAAGGATAAAACCACCGGCACCTCAACCAGGCTTGTGCGGAAACTGGCGGTTATAAGGTGAGGAGAGCGTGCAACACGGAGCTGCACATTTGCTGTGTTTCGGCGGAGTTCGCGGGAGGCCGGATTAAAGCACAAAAAAATTTTTTCGCGGCGCGGCCCGGATTCCGGTTTTATCAGGTATTAATAATGATTCTTCTGCATTCAGCTGTTTTCGCGGCCGGCGGAGATTACGGCACAGATACCGTGTTCATGGCAGGAGCGGGCTCAAGGCCTGACGCGATGGGAGGCGCCTTTACCGCGGTTGCCGACGATTTATCCGCGATGCACTACAATCCGGCCGGGCTTGTGAACATAAAGAAACAGGAGCTGTCGTTGCTGTATTACCCGCTCTATGAATCCATGTCTTACGGCTCAGCGGCTTACGGGCAGGCCATACTTGATTTCGGAACCATAGGAGCCTCTTTATTCAGGTTTACCGCGGGTGACATTCAGGGGTATGACGCGGATGAAAACAAGACTTCTGTCTTTGGCAGCGAGCAGTATAAGGCAATCCTGTCATACGCGAAAAAAATCAGAAGGGGGCTGTCCGCCGGCGCGAATCTTGACATATATTATTTCAATATATCCCGCTTTAATTACGCGGGTTTCGGGGCGGACGCGGGTTTGCTGTACGAGCCTTTTTCTTTCCTGCGCCTGGGATTGATGGCGCGGAACATCATAACACCGGTGTTTTCCATGCAGTATGACACAGAGACGCTTCCCCGGCTTTATACCCTGGGCCTGCTTGTAAAACACTCGGCCGCCGGTTACAGATTCATGGCTGCCTGCGATATCTCGGCAGGGGAAAGCGAGGGGTTTAAATACAGGGCCGGCATTGAAATAAGCCGGGCAGACACGGCAGCCGTGAGGGCCGGCTACGGAAACGGGGAAATCACCTTTGGCGCGGGCCTTTCCTTATATGACATAAGATTTGATTACGCGTATGTCTCGAACAGGTATTTCGGCAGAATGGACAGGTTTACTCTTTCATACGCGTTTGGCATGACCGTAGAGGAGCAGAGAGCGCAGCGGCGAAGGCTGATATACAATGAAGTGCGTAAAATTGTCGACGAGAAAATCAGGATTAAAATCAGGGAAGAGGCGGACGCGCGTTATAACAGGGCATATCATCATTTCCGGAACGGCAGGCACGAAGAGGCGCTTGCTGAAATTCATAAGGCGCTGGAGTGGAAACGGGACCATGAGCAGTCCCTGAAAATGAAAAAAGTTCTTGAGGACGCGCTGAAAGAAAAGCTTCGCAGCGGCGTAAAAGCCGGCATTACCGGCGCGAGCGGGCGTTATGTTTCAGCGGGTATTGAACTTTACGAAAAAATGCAGTATGATGAGGCCATAAAGCAGTGGGAGCAGGCACTGAAAATCACCCCGGGCGATAAAGCCGTAAGGTCGCTTATTTTAAAGGCGCAAAACGCGATGAAATCCGCTTCCAAGAGGGCGCAATTGACGAAAGAGGAGAGGGATATGGCTGACAGGATGTACTATATCGCGGTTAACAGCTACACTTCGGGCGACCTGAAGGGCGCGGTTGAATTATGGAAAAAAGTCCTGGCAATAGACCCGGATGACATCAAAACACTCAGAAATCTTCAAAAGGCGCAGGCTGAGCTTGAGGAACTGGCAAAACGGGGAATAGAATGAAAGAAAAGCTTAAAAGCATAAAGTGGGAAATAATGGCTGTTGTCCTGCTTCTGACACTGGCTGTGACGGGAACAATGAGCTTTTTGCTCCTGTCCATACAGACAAAAAGCATTACTAACGAAGTGGAACTGAGAGGCGTCAGCCTCACAAGGAACATAGCGAATAACATCGCCGATTTTCTGCTGATAAAACATGAGCTTGAAGCCGCCAAAATATTAAAAGACGCGATGAAAAACAGGGGCATTATGTACGCGATGGTTGTGGACGGGAACAACAGAATACTGGCGCACAATGACATGACGCAGGTGAAAAAGGAATATCAGCCGCCGGGAAATAAATCGGGTATTACCCCGGGAAAGAACACGGTATATCAGGCAAAAAACGGCGGAAAAATCATTGAATTTACATCGGCTGTAATCGCAAAAAACAAAGTTAAAATAGGCGTTGTGCACACCGGGGTATCGCATGATGTGATTCAAAATGCCCTTAGGAAGACATATTACAGCATTATGGCGGTAATTGTGCTCGCGGTAATCCTGAGTGTATCCGGAGCCTTCTTTTTGAGCACGGCCATAACAAAGCCGATTAACATTCTTGCCGAGGGCGCAAAAATAGCCGGCACGGGTGATTTGAGCCACAAAATCGAGATAAAAAAGAGAAATGAGCTTGGACTGCTGGCAGATACTTTTAATGTCATGACAGAAGGGTTAAAGAAGGCGCAGGAGGCGGCGCTTGAGCGCCGCGCGCTTGAAAAAGAGCTTGAAATAGCCTGGCAGATACAGGACGCGCTGCTTCCGAAGACATTCCCTGACATGGGAAAATACGAAGCGGCCGCTTTTTATAAACCGGCAAAGGAGATAGGCGGGGATTATTACGACGTGATTCCGCTGGGCAGCGGCAGGTTCGGTATTGTCATGGCGGATGTATCGGGCAAAGGCATACCCGCGGCCCTCATCATGACCATGCTGAGCAGTGTTTTAAATATAGAAGCAAGGGCAGCTGCGGATCCGGTTTCAGTGATATCAAGGCTAAACAGCGGCCTGCAGGCGCGGATATCCGGCAGTATGTTCGCGACTGTTTTTTACGGGGTGCTTGATGTATCAAAAAATTTGATTGAGATGGTTTCCGCGGGCCACCATGAGATGCTCATATACAGGAAAAAGGAGGCTGCTGTTGAGGCGGTTTGCCCCAAAGGAGCTGCGATCGGAATTTTACAGGGCGGGGATTTTGAAACAAGGCTGGAGAAAAAGGCGGTTTCGATAAAAGCAGGTGACAAACTGCTGCTCTTTACGGACGGTATCAGTGAAGCAAGGGCCAAAACGGGCGGAAGATACGGAATGGAGAGGGTTGAGCAGTCACTACGGAATTACGGGAAACAAAGATGCTCTCCGATGCTGGACGGGCTGCTCTCAGAAGTGCATCAATTCACGGGCGGACAGGAGCAAAGCGACGATATCGCCGTTCTGGCCATAGGCAGAACGGTTTAACGGAGGAAAAACATGACACTTGACATCAGGGAAAATGAAGAGAGCGAAGTAGTGGTAGTGGAGCTTTGCGGCGAGCTTGATTCTTCGTCAGTGGCGGTTTTTACCCTGAAATTCAGGGAAATAACCGGGAAACGCGCGTCAAAGAAGTATGTCCTTGACATGAAGGGGCTTGAGTTCATAAGTTCGGCGGGATGGACAGCTTTTCTGAATGAATGCAAAGAACTGCGCGCGGCAGGCGGGGATTTAAAGATTGCCGCAATGCAGGCGGACGCAAAGAGAGTTTACGGGCTTGTAGGCATAGACAGCGTTATTGAGAGCCATGAGGCCGTAAAAGATGCCGTGAAGAGCTATGCCAAAAACGGATAAAACGGGAAAAAACCCGGGCAAGGCCGCGCGGAAAACGGTAACAGCCCGGATAAAAATCGAAGCGGCCGGGAGCAGCCTTGGCGCCATAAGAAAATTCATAAACAGCAGGATGAAAAGAGCCGGGTTTTCGCTGAAAAAAATCTCGGCGCTTAAAGTGGCGGTTACAGAGCACTGCGAGAACCTGATAAGGCACGCGTACGCGGGAAAAGGAGGGAAAGCGGAGCTGAAACTTGAGATAAAATATCCCAGAGCCAAAATAACGGTGCTGGACCGCGGCCCGAAGTTTGACATGAGGAAAAAACGTATACCGGACATTTCCCGGCGGCTGAAAAACGGGCAGGGCGGGAAGATGGGCATAAAAACAATACTGGCCCTGTGCGACAGGGTGGAATATAAGAGAACGGGCGGCTGCAATGAGAATGTTTTCACCGTCAGGGAGAAAACGGATTCCGGCGGCTTTAAACAGGGATTTTTAAAAACGCGGCGGCATATGCCGGAACGTAAAAAATAATATCATCAAGAGAGGAAATAAGAGATGGCGACTTTAAAAGACGTGGCTAAGCTGGCAGGGGTTTCCTATAATACCGTATCGTTTGTTGTGAACGGCATTGACAAAGTTGCGCCTGAAACAAAGGAAAGGGTTGAAAAGGCGATAAAGGAGCTCAATTACAAAACAAACAAGACCGCCAGGGCCCTGGTAAGAGGAAAGGCGGATTCAATAGCTTTTATAAGCACGAGGTTTACCTCTGTTTTCGGAATGAACATTTTAAGGGAAATAGAGGAAGGCGTGTACCTCGCCGGGCTTTATTCCGATTATGATCTCATACCTTATTCTACGCGGGGAGAGACAGGGTTAAAGAACCTGATAATTGAATCGATAATTTCAAGCAGGAAAGCGGACGCCGTAATAATGCTCGACATAAAGCCTTCGCCTGAATATATGGCGAAACTCAAAGATGAAAAAATACCGGTTGTCCTGATCGGCGAAATAATGGAAGGCGCGCACAGCGTTAAATGCGATAATGAAAAAGGGGCGTATAAGGCGGTTGAGTTTCTTATTAATAAGGAGAAGAGGAACATAGCGTACATCGGAGAAGAGGCCGCGGGCCAGGAGGCGGGGCTCTCGGCCGGCGAAAGAAAAGCAGGTTATTTAAAGGCGCTGGCTGAAAAGGGAATTGCGGCTAATGAGGCGCTTCAGGCAGTGGTTGCCAATAATTATGTCAATGAAGGATACGCGATTACGGCGAACCTGCTCAAGTCAGGAAAAAGCATTGACGCAATCTTTTGCGGCGCGGGCGACTCAACCGCGATAGGCGCCATTAAGGCGATAAAAGAGGCAGGGCTGCGGGTGCCTGAAGATATCGCGGTTATCGGTTATGACGACATACCTGTTGCTTCGGCAGTAACACCTTTGCTGACTACGGTAAGGCAGCCTGTTGAGAAGATGGGCCACGAGGCTTTTGCCATAGCGCTTGAGGCAATGCAGGGAAAAATTAATAAAGAGAAGAAGCTGGTGTTTGAGCCGGAGCTGATAATAAGGGAATCGGTTTAGAGTGAAATTGCGAAATAGCATTGTGTTTGTTTTCATCTGTGTTGTTTCAGTTTTATATTCCAGTTATTAAGCGTCCCCTCGCCCCCGTGGGGAGAGGGCCGGGGAGAGGGGGATTAGAACTCAAAAATAACCCCCTTATTTATAAGGGCAAAAATAGAAAAATCAAAAAAACCGGTAAAACTACTTGACAACAGAAGGAATGTTGTGTATATTTATATCAGAAGATGTGAACGTTCATATAAAGGGAATAGATTGATTGAAATAGCGGGATTAATATTAGGAGAAAATATGAACGCTCATATAGGCGATGCTGAACTTAAAAATAATGGAGGAAAAAAATGAAAAAAAATTTTTCAAAGGGGTGTCGAAAAATGAAAAAAATCTGTCTGTTTTTGTCTCTGCTCTTTGTTTTTGTCGTACCTTCCATGTTCGCGGCAACATGCACGATTGACGCAACAACCACACACCAGTTCATCCGCGGCATAGGAGTATCCAGCGCGTGGTATGGACTGGCCGGCGCGAGCGCGACTCAGCTTTTCGCCGATAATAACCTGAACGGGAATATAGGCATTTCAATGCTCAGGGCCAGGATAGACCCAAACGGCAACCACGCGGCTGAAATTAATAACCTGGTTGCCGCAAAGGCTGCCAATCCCAACCTGCTTTGCTGGTCCGCGGCGTGGTCTCCGCCGCCGCAGTACAAAGCCAATAATAATGTAAACGGGGGCGTAAGCAATAATACATATCTCGGGGCATCTTCGGGCGCGCCGAACAGCGCGAATACCGGTTATGCCAACTATCTGGTTAATTACATTCAGTACGCGAAGAGCCGCGGCATTGACCTTTACGCTGTTTCACCGCAGAATGAACCCGACTGGAACCCGGAGTATGAGTCCTGCCTATGGACAGCCGGCCAGTTTGAGGTTTTTGTCCGTGCTTTCCGCAGCGCTCTTGATAACGCCGGGCTTAACTCGGTAAAGATCATGATACCCGAGTCGGTTAATCCGGGAGGAATGCACCTGGCTGCGACAGCCATGAACAACGCGACAACGGCTTCTTATGTGGGCATAATTGGTACGCACATGTATGGCGGAAACCCGAACCCGCTTTCTACTTACGGTTTTACACAGGTTACCAATCAGGAATTCTGGGAGACAGAGATATCCGCGAATACACTTGATATATCAGGCGCCCTGCAGCAGGCGGGCTGGGTACAGACCTGCCTGGTGAACGCGAGCATGAACGCTTTTCACTACTGGTGGATACAGGACCTGGCAACCAACGGCAACCTGAACATAAAAGCTTTTGCCCTGGGCAATTACAGCAAGTTCATAAGGCCGGGCTATTACCGTATGGGAGCGACCGCGGCCCCGACATCAGGCGTACAGGTCAGCGCCTTTAAGAATACCAACAATTCCTCGCCGTCAAGGATTGTCTTTGTCGCGATTAATAACAATGGTTCGGCAACGAGCCAGACCTTCAGCCTGAACGGGCTCAATGTAACATCAGTCACCCCGTGGAGGACTGACGCGAATACAAACCTGGTGGCGCAGCCGGCAGTAAGCGTATCAAATAACAGTTTTACTTATAATCTTCCCGCGAGAAGCATTGTCTCTTTTGTAGCTGCAAATAACGCAGGGCCCACGGCAACAGCAACGCCATGCGCAGCTACAGCTATCACGCCATACATTCAGGTGGGGACAGGCTCCTGGCAGCAGACGAGCAGCGTCACAGTGGCCTCGCTTCCCGCAACTGTCAATCTCGGGCCCCAGCCCGTAACAGGCGGTTCATGGAGCTGGACAGGGCCCAACGGATTTACCTCCACGTCACGGGAACTTCTCGGCATTCCATTAAGCGCCGGAAGCAATGTATTTACGGCAACATACACAAACGCGTGCGGGGCAAAGTCCACGCAGGCTTTTACAATAACAGTACAGAGCTCTGCCACGGCAACGGCCACACCGGTAAATACTCCGATAACAGCATTATTTGGCGGAAATCCGCTCATATACCAGAAATACACGGCTGACCCCAACGCGTTTTTTCACAATAACAGGATGTATATTTACGGCTCGCACGACAAGGCTGACGCCACAGACTACAGCTCAATCACCGATTTGTATCTGATTTCATCCGACGACCTCGTCAACTGGACGGATCACGGCGAGCCCATACAGATGCCGCGCGACGCGTCATGGGCCACGATGTCATGGGCGCCTGCTGCTGTTTACAGGAACGGATACTACTACGTCTATTTCAGCAACGGCGCGAACAACATAGGCGTGCTTAGAAGCACAAGCCCTGACGGGCCATTTACAGACCCTATCGGCCGCGCCCTTATTACAAGGTCAATGCCAAACTGCAATGTGGACTGGCTTTTTGACCCGGGCGTGTTCGTAGACGACGATGGCCAGGCATACATGTATTTTGGAGGAGGAGGGGAGGGCAACGCAAGGGTAATAAGGCTCAACAATGACATGATAAGCGTCAACGGCGCGGCAGTGACTATTGACGTGCCGCGGTTTTTTGAGGCCCTTTTCATGCACAAGAGAAACGGAATATATTATCTCTCTTATTCATCCGATTTCTCGCAGTCTTCCGCGAGGATAGAATACATGACAAGCAATAACCCCATGACCGGGTTTGTATACAGGGGGATAATACTTGATAACCCGCCGGACAACTGCTGGAACAACAACCATGCCTCAATAGTAAATATCGGCGACAACTGGTATGTGGCGTATCACACGAGGCGGCTTGCCAACTTAAACGGCATAACCTGCTCGGACAGCATCTACCAGCGCAGCGTGGCCCTTAACAGGATGTATTACAACGCCGACGGCACCATTCAGAAGGTTGTGCCGGATACTACGGGTGTCGCGCAGTTAAAATACGTTAATCCTTACGCTGTAAATGAAGCTGAAACAATGAACCGTTCGTCGGGAATACAGACTGAAAGCTGTTCAGAGGGGGGGAGAAACGTAGGGTTCATTCAAAACGGCAGCTGGATAAGAATCAACGGGGTTGATTTTGGCAGCGGAGCCGCGAGCTTTGCGGCGCGCGTCGCGAGCGCGGGCAGCGGCGGTAATATAGAAATAAGGCTTGGCAGCCCGACAGGCACACTTGTAGGAACATGCGCCGTGCCTGTGACCGGCGGCTGGCAGACATGGCAGACCGTTACAACCTCTGTAAGCGGCCTGACGGGCGTGCAGAACCTCTATCTGCGATTTACAGGCGGGACAGGTTACTTATTCAACCTTAACTGGTACCGTTTCTATCAGACGGGCGCGTCCACGCCTACGCCGGTTGCGACAGCCACATGGACACCTACGCCCGTGGTGACGAATATTGCCACCGGCGGCTTAAGGGACCTTGCGGCAGCGAAAGGATTCCTGCTTGGCGCGTGCGCTGCGAACAGCCCGCTGCGTAATGAGACGATATACAGAAACACGCTCGCCAAAGAATTTAACTGGCTGGGCGGTGAAAATGAGTTTAAGGCATATCTGTGGAGCGGGCCCTACAGCTACAATTACTCAAACACAGATTATTACAGGAACTTCAGGGATACCAACAATATGCTTATGAGGGGCCACGTGCTGGTATATTATACGGTGGTCCCCGGATGGTTGAGCTCGGGCAGCTATACCAACGCCCAGGTCAGCGACATGCTCAAGGCGTATGTGCAGTCGATGGCCTCCAGATACAGCGGCAAGATGAATGAGTGGGACGTGGTAAATGAGGCGGTAAGGGACGGCTCGCCTTATGGTTACAGGTCGGATGATTTTTATTACCAGAGGCTCGGTGATTACATACCGCAGGCGTTCAGATGGGCCAGGGAAGCTGACTCGCACGCGAAATTGTTCTATAATGATTACGGCAATGAAGGGCTGAACGGGAAATCGAATTATATATACAACATGGTCAGTAATTTAAAGGCGCAGAATGTGCCGATTGACGGAGTGGGTTGGCAGTGCCATGTTGGGCACAACTGGCGCTTGAACGACGATATATGGGAAAACGCGCAGAGGCTGACGGCTCTCGGGCTCCAGGTATCGGTTACCGAACTTGACGTCGCCATACCGGTTCCTGTTGACGCTGCAAAACTGCAGTCGCAGGCAAAGGCGTACGCTGACATGACCTTCCTTTGCATGACCCATCCCAACATTAAAAGGATGTTTTTGTGGGGCTTTACGGACAAGCACTCGTGGATACCGGGCTTTACAAACGGGGCTTCGGACGCGGCGCTGATATTTGACACGAATTACAATAAGAAGCCCGCGTATTACGCTATAGAGACGGTTTTGAAGCTGCAGCCTGTAAACGGCATCTATAACGGCGGCTTTGAAAGCTCAATCTACTGCTGGAATGAAATGTCAGGCGGGACGATCGCCGAAGAAACTTCTGTCGTGCGCTCAGGCAGCAAGTCGGCGAGGGTTTACAACAGGACGCAGGCGTACCAGGGCATAGGCCAGCACGTGCTTCCTTATCTCCTCGCGCAGGGGCAGGGCACATACAGCGCGTCTGTGTGGGCGCGGCTTGCGAGCGGCACTGACAACGTAAAAATTACGCTTTATATAAAGGATGACGCGGGCGGCAAGTACATATCTTTCGGTTCGGCTGCCGCGAACAACAGCCAGTGGAGCCAGGTAAGCGGATCCGCGAACGTCACATGGACAGGGCTCTTAAGGGTGGCAAGGCTTTTTGTGGAGACGCAGAGCAGCACCGCGGCTTTCTATGTTGACGACATGGCCTTCGCGAGACAGGGCGCGGTTACGCCCACATTGACCGCAACAGCAACACAGACTGCTACTCCAACGGCAACATCGACTGCAACCGCAACGGCAACAACGCCGGCTACGGCTACGCCGACGCCCACTAATGTGGTGCTGTCAACATGGCGCGTGCTGGCAGGAAGCGAAGTTTCATATGTTGACTCGCAGGGGTTCACGTGGTTGTCTGACAGGAACCACAGCGGCGGTGAAACGTACAGCACTACTGCGGCAGTAAGCAATGCGCTGCCGTCAGCCGCGGACATGGCGCTGTATCAGAGCGAGCGCTACGGCAGCCCGTTCACCTACACTTTTAACGTACCGTCGGGAAGTTACCAGGTTACGCTGAAAATGGCTGAGACATACTGGACAGAGGCCGGACAGAGGGCCTTCAGCCTGTCCATAAACGGGACGCAGGTGCTGACGGATTTTGACCTGTATTCAGCCGCTGACGGCGCAAATAAGGCATATGACAGGGTATTCAACAGCATAACGCCGGTTAACGGAGCGATTACCATCCAGTTCGGGCCCGCGAGCGTGGATAATGCCAAGGTCTGCGCGATTCAGATAATACCGCAGCCTGCGGCGCCGACAGCGACGCCGACGACGCCTGTGCCGACAAACACGCCGATAACGCCGACATCAACGCCGACAACGCCTGTTCCGACAAACACGCCGATAACACCGACAGCGACGGTGACAACGCCTGTGCCGACAAACACGCCGATAACACCGACAGTAACGGTGACAACGCCGGTTCCGACAAACACGCCGATAACACCGACAGCAACGGTGACAACGCCTGTTCCGACAAACACACCGGTATTGCCGACAGCAACGCCGACAATACCTCTTGCGGCCAACCTGACAATAAAGGTGAAGAGCGCGAATACCAACGACAGCACAAACAGCCCGAACCCGCATATGCAGGTTGTTAACAGCGGAACATCGGCAATAAACCTGAATAAC
>DSBP01000119.1 GCA_011049465.1 bacterium
ATAATACATTAAAAGGAGGATATTATGGCTATTGCGGATAATGTACTTCAGCTTATAGGGAACACCCCTATGGTGAAAATCAACAGGATGAATACCGGGGGGGCGGAGATTCTGTTTAAGCTCGAAAATTTTAACCCCTTATCAAGCGTAAAAGACAGGATAGGCCTGTCCATGATAGAAGATGCTGAAAAAAAGGGCCTGATAAAAAATGATACTGTTATAATAGAGCCTACAAGCGGAAATACGGGCATAGCGCTTGCTTATATAGCGGCTGTAAAGGGCTACAGGCTTATTCTTACAATGCCCGAGACAATGAGCGTTGAACGGAGAAGGTTGTTGAAAATATTCGGGGCAGAGCTTGTGCTTACAGAGGGCGCGAAGGGCATGAAGGGCGCTGTCGCGGCCGCTGAAGAGATTGCGGCCAAAACGCCCAATTCATTCATTCCCCAGCAGTTCAATAATCCCGCCAATCCGGAAATTCACAGGAAAACAACGGCAGAGGAGATATGGAGGGATACGGGCGGAAAAGTTGATGTGCTTGTGGCAGGCGTGGGAACAGGCGGAAGCATAATGGGTATAGGCGGGTTTCTTAAGGAAAAAAACAAAGGTGTCAGGGTAATAGCTGTCGAGCCGGAAAAGTCCCCGGTATTATCAGGAGGCAGCCCGTCGCCTCACAGGATTCAGGGCATAGGAGCGGGTTTTGTTCCGGGAGTTGTTGATATTAAATTATTTGACGAGGTCATTAAAGTAAAAGAGGAGGACGCGGGAAACGCAGCGAGGCAGGTGGCAAGGCAGGAGGGCCTGCTTGTGGGAATATCAGCGGGCGCGAACCTGTGGGCGGCTATTGAACTTTCAAAGAGGCCGGAGAACAAGGGGAAGACAATAGTGACAATAGCCTGCGACACCGGAGAGAGATACCTGTCAACCTGGCTTTTTGAGGAATAAAAAAATTTTTTGGAAGGAAGTGAAATTTTTTACAGTTATTTTACACCGTTTTGGTGATATACTAAGGAGAAATGTTATGAAGGCAATCGCTCTTTTGTCAGGAGGGCTTGACTCGACTCTCGCGGCAAAGGCTGTTCTGGAGCAGGGCATTGAGGTAATCGGCGTGAATTTTACGTCTCCTTTCTGCATGTGCAGCGGCAGAAACGGCGGCTGCAAAAGCAAGGCGCGTGAGATGGCGGAGCAGCTCAAAATACCGCTTAAGGTTTTAAGCGCAGCCGAAGAGTTTATTGAGGCGGTAAAAAAGCCGCGTTTCGGGTATGGAAGCTCAATGAACCCATGCATTGACTGCAGAATACTCAAATTCAGGGCGGCCAAAAAGTACATGGAAGAGATAAACGCCTCTTTTATAGTGACGGGCGAAGTACTCGGGCAGAGGCCGATGAGCCAGAATAACCGCGCCATGTATATTATTGAAAAAGAGAGCGGCCTTGACGGATATATTCTGAGGCCATTAAGCGCCCTTGCTGTCGCGCCGAGTATCCCCGAGAAAATGGGATGGGTTGACAGGGAAAAGTTTTTTGGGATTACCGGAAGGTCGAGAAAAGAGCAGCTTAAGCTCGTTGAGAAATACAGCATAGAGAGCCATGCCTGCCCGGCCGGAGGATGCCTGCTGACAGACAAAAATTTCGGGATAAAGGTAAAGGACCTTATCGATTCCGGCATGTTTGACATGGACGCGGCGCGGCTCTTTCAATACGGAAGATATTTCTCCGCGGGAAAGTCTTTAAAAATAGCCGCAGGAAGAAATGAATCCGAGAACAGGATTATAAGGAGTCTCGCGAAAGACGGCGACCTGCTTATTGAGGCTGAAAAAAAAGGGCCCGTAGTGCTCGCAAGGGGAAAAATCGGGGCAGAAGGGGTGCGCGAAGCCCTGAAAATAGCCGCTTATTACACAAAACCTGACGGGGAAGAGGGAATGAGGTTTAACTGTAAAATACTGCCGGATGAAGAGGGTTTTTATGCAATAAAAGAAAAGATAACAGAAGAGGAACTTCGGAGGTTCAGTCCGGAATATTTAAAAGAGGAGGCCGGATAATGGCTGTTTATAACAATATACTTGAGAGTATTGGAGGAACGCCGCTTATTAAGCTGAACCGCATGGCAGAAGGTTTGGACGCTGATATTTACCTTAAAGCTGAGAACCTGAATCCCGGCGGAAGCGTAAAAGACAGGACAGCGCTGCGCATGGTTGAGGCGGCTGAAAAGGCGGGGCTTCTTAAAGAAGGCGGCACAATAGTTGAGGCTACTGCGGGAAATACCGGAGCAGGGCTTGCCATGGCAGCGGCGGTCAAAGGATACAGGACGATTTTTGTGATACCGGACAAGATGAGCCCGGACAAGATTGAACTTTTAAAGGCTTATGGCGCAGAGGTTGTAATAACACCTACTTCTGTGCCGCCTGATTCGCCGGAGAGTTATAACGGCGTGGCTGAAAGGCTAAGCAGGGAGATACCGGGAGCTTTCAGGCCGAATCAGTTCGGGAACCCGGAAAACCCGCTTGCGCATTACCATTCAACCGGGCCCGAAATATGGAACGACCTCAAGGGAGAAATAGATGTATTTGTGGCCGGCATGGGAACCGGCGGGACCATCTCAGGTGTTTCAAGATATTTGAAGGAAAAGAAACCGTCAGTTGTTGTGATAGGCGCTGACCCTGAGGGGTCTATTCTTTCAGGTGATTCGCCAAAACCATACAAAGTTGAAGGTATCGGTGAAGATTTTATTCCAGTCACATTCAACAGGCAGCTTGTTGATGAAATGATAAGGGTCAGCGATCAAGAATCGTTTAATACGGCAAGAAAACTGGCGAGGGAAGAAGGCATTCTTGCGGGAGGGTCTTCGGGGACAGCGCTTGCGGCAGCCCTCAAATACGCGGCAAGGCTGAAAGAAAAGAAAATAATCGCAGTGCTTTTGCCCGATACCGGCAGAAATTATCTCACAAAGATTTTTTCGGATAAATGGATGAGAGAAAACGGTTTTTGGGCCGCGAAAGAGGAAGAAGACGCGCCCGTTTCAGAGATACAGAGGGGAAGCAAAGAAACACCCGTGCTGATTGCGCTGTCCCCGCGGGATACTCTTGAAGACGCTGCGGGTTTAATGCATAAGTACGACATATCACAGATTCCTGTTGTGGAAGGAGAAAAACAGGCAGGCAGCATGAATGAGGCCTTGGTGCTGAAGTGCCTGCATGACGGGGTTAACATGGAAAACCAGAAGGTCTCCGCGGTGATGGGAAAACCTTTTCCCGAAATCTCGCCGCAGACACGGGTATCTGAGGCATACAGGATGCTGCTTGCAGGGCACAGCGGACTTGTTGTTACTGACAACGGAAGGCCCGTATCACTGTTAACAAAAATGGATGTAATAAATTATTATGCAGGCAGGAAAAAATCATGAAATGGGGGCGGAAAAATGAAATTCTCAACAAGGGCAATTCATTCCGGACAGGAGCCGGATGAAAAGACCGGGGCCGTGATAACGCCGCTTTACCTCACGTCAACATTCAAGCAGGACGGCATAGGCAGGAACAGGGGTTATGAGTATTCGCGCGCGGGAAATCCCACGAGGGATGTTTATGAGAAGTGCCTCGCCTCTCTTGAGAGCGCGAAATACGGACTGTCTTTCGCGTCAGGCGTCGCGGCCACCATGGCAGCGCTTTACCTGCTTAAAACAGGGGACAGGATACTCGCGTCAGCGGATATTTACGGCGGCACATACAGGGTGTTTGAGGCGGTTCTAAAACAATACGGCATACATACCGACTATTCCTATTCCGGCGAGAGCGGTGATTTCCTCTCAAAGGCAGGAAAGAACACAAAGATGATCTGGATAGAGACGCCTACAAATCCGCTGCTCAAAATTCTGGACATAAAACAGATAAGCGCTGCGGCGAAAAGGATTGGAGCGGTGCTTGTGGTTGACAACACATTCGCGACGCCCTATTTCCAGAGGCCGCTTGAGCTTGGCGCGGATATTGTTATACACAGCACGACAAAATATATAGGCGGGCACAGCGACATAATTGGAGGCGCCGCATTAACGTCAAACAGGGAGTTTTATAACAAGATGAAATTTTATCTCAAGGCAGCCGGCAGCGTAGCCTCGCCTTTTGATTCGTGGCTTGCCTTAAGAGGGCTGAAGACTCTTGAGGTCAGAATGAAAAAGCATGAAGAAAACGGGTTCGCCGTCGCGCAGTATCTTTCAAAGCACCGCAAAATTGAGCGTGTGTATTATCCGGGGCTGAAAACGCATCCCGGCCACAATGTCGCGGCTCGGCAAATGTCCGGTTTTGGAGGCATGGTGAGTTTTGTCATGAAAAGGGGGAAAAAAGATATTGAAGATTTTATTTCAAACCTTAAAATATTTACGTTCGCGGAAAGCCTTGGAGGAGTCGAGTCGCTTGCGTGCGTGCCCTCAAAGATGACCCACGGTTTTTTCTCCGCGAAAGAGAAGAAAAAACTGGGGATAAGCGAAAACCTGATAAGGCTGTCGGCGGGGATAGAGGACAGCGGAGACCTGATAAGAGACCTTGAAAAAGCTCTGGGAAAAACCTGATATATGCGCGGGGCAAGGAAGAACTCGTGCCGGAAACTTGTAAAGTTTTGTGCAATGATTCCGCGGCCATATCTGTCAAAAAAGGGCAGGAAATAACCGGCATAACCGCAGGGAAATAAATTTAAGGAGAAGCGCAATGAAATGGGCGGGATTGATGATTGCGGTAATAATGTTTACCCCGCTTTACGCGGCGGATAAAATCACGGAAATCGAAGTGGCAGAGGCTGTGGTCGGCTCAAACCCGGGAGTGGAAGCCGCGCGGCACGCTTATGAAGGGGCTGTTGCCGCGTCAAAAACATCATGGTTCCTGCCCAATCCCATGGCAGGCATTGAGTATATGGGCATGGCGGACAGGACAGCGGATTTCGGCTCAGCGCCCGCAAAGGTTGTTGAGGTCTCCCAGAAAATACCGTTTCCTTTAAAGTATCCGTTCATGATTGGAGCGGCAAATGAGGCTGTCAACGCTGCCCGGTTCAGGCATGAAACGGAGAGAAGAATGGCAGGGCTTAAAGCCTTTAACGCTTATGCCTCTTTTTACAGGGTTAAAAACGAGATAGAAATCACAAGGGAAGCCGCGGCTTCCCTGCTTCAGGTTTCAAGAATCGCGTCCGCCAGATATGGCCGGGGAAGCGAGGCGCAGGCTGACGCTGCTATCGCGGACCTTGAATACGCGGTTCTTGAAAACGAATTGCTGTCGCTTGAAACAGAGGCAGGGGTCACAGCCGCCTACATCAACAGCCTTGCCGGCAACGCGATTACCATAACCGCGGACGCGGTGCCTGAGGCGCCGGCGCTTGAGGAACTGCCGGGCACGCTTGAGGAACTGATAACCGCTGCTGTGGAAAATTCGCCCGAAGTGCTGATGATGGAGGCTGAGATGAAGGAGGCTGAGAATGAGAGGAACGGCGCGTTTATGGGTTTTCTGCCCGACGTAAACATCAAATTCAGAAAACAGGTTGAGCCAGGTTCTGATAATTACTCAATAATGTTTGAGGCTAAACTGCCGGCGTGGTTCCTGACAAATGACGTGCCTGTTGCACGGAAGGCGGGCAGTGAATACGAGTCGCGCAAAAAGCGTTATGAAGACAAACGGGCCGCAGACGTTTTTGAGGCGAAAAAGAACTACGAGGCGGTCAAAACATTCGGAAGGACAATCGGGCTTTATGGCGGCATCCTCATTCCGAGGGCAGAGGCTGTCTTTGAGGCAGCGGTCGCGGATTACAGGTCGGGAAAAGGGGAGTTTATGAAGGTTATTGATTCCCAGAGAAAACTGCTTGAAATGAGAAGGGATTATTACATGTATGTGGAAAAGTATGTGATGAATTACAGGGAACTTATGGCATGCTGCGCCGTCTCTTTTCTCAGGGACGGCAAGGTATATAATCTTAAAGGAAGGTGAAATGAGATGAATAAAAAAACAATAATCATTGTTCTGCTGGCTGTTGCCGTGGCAGGCGCGGTGTTTCTGGCAGTAAACAGCAGGAACGCGGGCAGCGGGCAGATGTATATATGCCCCATGCACCCGCAGGTTGTCCAGGACAGGCCCGGAAGCTGTCCGATATGCGGAATGGACCTTGTCCCGATGGAGCAGGACAGCAAAGAAAGCATGGAAGGGCATGAAGGCCACGGTGATGTAAGCGGTTCGGCCGGCGCAAAAACGGATAAAGACAGGGAGACTGTATATGTCTCGCCTTACAAGCAGCAGCTGATAAATATCAGGCTTGGAAGTGCAGAGGTGAGGCAGCTTGAAACCGTCATAACCGCGCCCGGTGTCGTGGCGTATGACCCGGAGCTTTACAGCGCGCAGCTGGACTACATAACGGCTTATAAAAGCGGCGATAAGTACGCGGAAACAGGCGGAATAGCGCAGAAGCTGAAAGAAGCGGCCGGGCAGAAACTGAGAAGCCTCGGGCTTTCAGCCGCGGATATAAGGGCGCTTGAAAAAAAGGACGGGCCCGACAGGTCTCTTATTATGGAGGACCCGGCCGGAAACGTGACGGTTTACGCGCAGGTATATCAGGAGGATATAGGCCTGATAAGGGCCGGAGCAGCGGCCGAGATAACAGCGTCAACAGCCGGAGGCGGAGTTTTTTACGGGGCTGTAACTGCGGTTGATAATGTCCTTAACCGGGAGACAAGAAGCTCAAGGGTGAGGATAACAGCCGGAAACAGGGATAATGTGCTGAGGCCGGAGATGTTTGTCAATGTTAAAATAAGGGCGGCGAAGGGGGTGTATCTGTCGGTGCCGGAAGAGGCGGTCATAGATACGGGTGTAAAAAGTATTGTTTTTATAAGCGGGGAAAACGGCCATTTTGAGCCCCGGGAAATCGTAAGGGGGGAGAAGATGGGCGAATATTACGCGGTAAAAAAAGGGCTCAAAGGCGGTGAGGTTGTTGTCGTAAACGGGAACTTCCTTGTTGATTCCGAGAGCAGGCTCAAGGCTGCAATATCAAATATGGCGGCGCATACTCACTAAAGAGGAAGGAGCGCGAGAATGATCAATAAAATTATAGAGTGGTCGGCTAAAAACAGGCTGTTTGTCTTTCTTGCCGCGGCTTTCGCGGTCGGCTGGAGCATATGGTCAATCAGGACAATCCCTCTTGACGCAATACCCGATCTGACCGACACGCAGGTTATAGTTTACTCCAAATGGGACAGGCCGCCTCAGATAGTGGAGGATCAGGTATCATATCCCATAGTATCCGCGTTACTGGGCGCGCCCGGAGTCAGGGATGTGCGCGCCTTTTCCGATTACGGCTATTCTTTTGTGTACGTGATTTTTGAGGACGGCACAGATGTATACTGGGCAAGGTCAAGGGTTATGGAATACCTGTCAAAGATTCTGCCCGCGCTTCCCGAAGGAGTCAAAACCGAGCTGGGGCCCGACGCGACCGGCGTGGGCTGGGTTTATCAGTACGCCCTTGTGGATGAGACGGGAAAGCACTCCGCGGAGCAGCTCCGCGCTTTTCAGGACTGGCACTTAAAATACGCCCTTCAGTCCGTGCAGGGAGTTGCTGAAGTCGCGTCCATAGGAGGTTATCAAAAGCAGTATCAGATAACCGTGGACCCTGCAGCGCTTGTGGGCTACGGGGTGTCAGTCTCGGATGTTGTCCATGCTGTCAGGCAATCGAATGATTCTACAGGGGGAAGGCTGCTTGAAATCGCGGGTGCTGAATACATGGTTAATATAGGCGGTTATATTGAGAGCATTGAGGACATAGAGGAGACTGTGGTAAAAACAACGGCCGGCGGCGTGCCTGTAAGGATAAGGGATGTGGCGTCGGTAAGTACAGGGCCGGATATAAAAAGGGGAGCGGCTGATTATAACGGCCTGGGTGAAGCGCCCGGCGGCATAGTGGTCATGCGCTACGGCGAGAACGCGAATAATGTAATTAAAAGAATAAAGGAGAGGATGAAGGAGATTAAGCTTCCCGACGGGGTTGAGGCTGTCACGGTCTATGACAGGTCGGAACTCATAGAACGGGCGGTCAACACGCTGAAAAAGAAGCTCATTGAGGAGATGCTGATTGTTGCAATAATAATCTTTATATTTCTCTGGCATGCGCCGTCAGCGTTAATCCCGGTAATTCTGCTGCCTGCCGCTGTCCTGCTGTCGTTTATTCCCATGAAGATGATGGGGATGACCGTCAATATTATGTCGCTTGGCGGCATCGCCATAGCCATAGGCGCGATGCTGGACGCGGCAATTGTCATGATTGAAAACACGCACAAAAAGATTGTTAAATGGAGGGAAGAGGGAAGCCGGGGGGATTTCAGGGAGGCGGTGCTGCAAGCGGTAAAAGAAGTCGGGGGGCCGGCCTTTTTCTCGCTTCTTGTGATTGCCGTGGCCTTTATCCCCATATTCGCGCTTGAGGCCATGGAGGGAAGGCTCTTTAAGCCGCTCGCTTACACAAAAAACTTCGCCATGCTTTTCGCGGCAGTGCTTGCAATAACGCTGGGGCCCGCGCTTGTGCTTACATTTATAAAGCCGGGAAGAAAGAAAAAAAAGCTGCCCGCGTTCCTCGCCGGAGAGATACATAATGAGGAAAACCACCCTGTCTCAAAGGTTTTGTTCAGGTATTACGGGCCTGTTGTTGATTTTGTGCTTAAGAAACCCGTGCTTATAATAGCCGGCGCCGCCTTGATTATGCTCCTGACCGTGCCGGTTTACCTTAAAATAGGAAAGGAATTCATGCCCGCGCTTAATGAGGGCTCAATATTATACATGCCCACAACCCCTCCCGGAATATCGGTCACGCAGGCAGAGCACCTTATGCAGCAGCAGGACAAGATACTTAAATCTTTCCCCGAAGTTACCACAGTGTACGGCAAGGCGGGCAGGGCTGACACGGCGACCGACCCGGCCCCGTTTTCCATGATGGAAACAACGGTCCTTTTAAAGCCGCAGAATGAGTGGCGTGAAAAAAAGAGATGGTATTCATGGATGCCTGAGTTTATAAAACCGCCCTTCAGGCTTTTCTGGCCCGACAGGATATCGTGGGAAGAGCTTATAGCTGAAATGGATAAGGCAATGCAGTTTTCCGGAAACGTAAACGCGTGGACAATGCCGATAAAGGGAAGGATTGACATGCTGACGACAGGAGTCAGGACGCCTGTGGGCATAAAGATTTTCGGCGATGACCTTGCGGTTATTGAAACCGTGGGACGCGAAATAGAGGCGCATGTCTCCGCCATAGACGGCGCGCGCGGCGTCTTCGCCGAAAGGACCGCTGAAGGCTATTTTGTAAATATAGATTTAAAAAGGAGGGACCTTGCGCGCTACGGGATTTCCGTCAAAGACGCGCAGATGGAACTGATGGCCGCCATAGGCGGGGAAAATATCACATATACGATAGAGGGAAGGGAAAGATATCCCGTGAGCGTGCGCTATCCGCGTGATTTCAGGGATGACATTGAGAAGCTGAAAAGGGTTTATGTGCGGGCCGCTTCAGGCGCGCACATACCGCTTTCGCATATCGCGGACATAAGCGTCTCAACAGGCGCGGGCATGATAAGGAATGAGAACGGAAAACTGGCGGGTTATGTCTATGTTGATGTCACGGGAAGGGACCTGGGGAGTTTTGTGGAGGAGACAAAAAAGGTTATAAGCGAAAACGTCAGCCTGCCGCAGGGATATTCAATCGCGTTCAGCGGGCAGTATGAGTTTATGGAGAGGGTAAAGGAAAAGATGAAGGTTGTCCTGCCCATGACATTGTTCATAATCTTCATCCTCCTGTACATGAACACCCGCTCATACATAAAAACAGCCATTGTAATGCTTGCGGTGCCTTTTTCCCTTGTGGGTGTTGTCTGGATACTTTACCTGCTGGGCTATAATATGTCGATAGCCGTATGGTGCGGCATTATCGCGCTGCTGGGCATCGACGCGGAAACCGGGGTTTTCATGCTGCTCTACCTTGACCTGTCGTATGAGGAGAGAAGGAAGGCGGGGCGGCTTAAAACGCTTGAAGACCTGAAAGATGCGGTTCATTACGGCGCGGTAAAGAGGATAAGGCCCAAAACAATGACTGTCATTACCACGTTTGCCGGGCTGCTCCCCATAATGTGGGCGGCATCCCATGAACTGGGAGCTGATGTCATGAAGCGCATAGCCGCGCCTATGGTCGGCGGGGTATTTACCTCGTTTATCCTGGAACTCATGGTCTATCCCGCCATATATCTTTTGTGGAAGAAAAGGAAACTGAAGTTTTAAACAATACGAAAAAACAAGGAGGTAAAAAACTGCGGAAAGGATTTTTATGAAAAAAAGCATTTTCGGAAGTAAAAAAAACAAGGAGGAATAAGATGAAAAAGATTATTGCAGTAGTATTTTCAGCGTTATTCGCGCTCTCTGCGGCTGTAATTGCCGGCGCCGGGCATGAAGGGCACGGAAAAGAAATGAGAAAAGACAAAGACGGCCACTGCATGATGCAGCCGCTTGACGCTGATTACAGCGTGAAAAACACAAGAGACGGCGCGGTAATCACCATTAAGGCAAAAAAGGGCGGGGCTGATGTGAAGACAATACAGGAAAAGGCGAAGAAGTGCGTGAATAAGTGCAACGCGAAGGCGGCGGCAGAAGCAAAGGCCGGAGACGAAGAGGTTGTCTGCCCGGTTATGGGCGTAAAGATGAAAAAGTCCAAGGCGCATTCGAGCTGGGAGTATAAGGGCAAGACATATTACTTCTGCTGCGCGGGATGCCCCGAGGCTTTTAAAAAGGACCCTGAAAAATACATTAAATAAAAGCTCAGGAGCGTGTATAATGTAACGGCAGGGGCGGTTAATCCGCCCCTGCCGTTAAAAAACCGGGCTAAAACACCGGCAGAGGGAAACATGGAAAACCGGAAGAAATTGTCTTATATAACAGCGGCATTCATTTTATTGTATTTTATCCCGCTTGACAGCCCGGAAATCATGAGGGCCGTGTCAGAGGGGCTGTTTATGGCATCTTTTTACGCCAAAGAGCTCTTTTTCGTCATTGTGCCGGCTTTTTTCATAGCCGGAGCCATAACGGTTTTTCTTGACCGTGAGGCTGTAATAAGGCTTCTGGGGCATGAGGCGCACTCCGCGGCTGCGTATGCCACCGCCTCTGTGTCGGGCGCGGTTTTATCAGTGTGCTCATGCACAATAATGCCGGTCTTTGGGAGCATATATAAAAGAGGCGCGGGGCTTGGGCCCGCAGCGGCGTTTCTGTTCGCGGGCCCTGCCATAAACATACTTGCGCTGATTATGACTGCGCGGGTGCTGGGATGGGAAATCGGCCTCGCGAGGCTTGCCTTCGCGCTGGTGTTTTCCGTATTAATAGGCGGGATAATGGCCATTATATTCAGGAAAGAGGAGAACGCGGGCGTTGACGGACGGGATGATGAGGAAGACAAGAAGCTGCCGGCCGCGCCAAAGCCCGCTGTTTTTCTGCTCTTCCTGATGCTGTTCGGAGTGCTTGTGGCTGTGAGCCTAGCCTGCCTCACAGTATCGGATTTGAGGGCGTAAAATGGGGAGTCGCAGCCCTGCTGGCAGCAGGCGCGGTTTTGGAGATGTTTAAGTTTTCCCCCCGGGAACGGATAAAGTCATGGGGTAATGAGACGGGAAAGATTGCCGTGGACATGGCGCCGCCGCTTCTTGCCGGGATATTTATCGCGGGGTTCCTTTTCGGCAGGCCCGGCAGCGATGGGCTCGTGCCGCAGGAGTGGGTAATGGCGGTATTTGATTCCAGTACTTTTCTGTCGAACTTTGGAGCTGCGGCAGCAGGCGGGCTCATGTATTTTTGCACGATGACCGAGGTTCCTGTCATTGACGGCCTTATGGGAAGCGGCATGCATAAGGGGCCCGCGCTCGCGCTTCTTCTCGCCGGGCCGACGATAAGCATTCCGCAGATGCTCATAGCGTCGGGAATAATAGGAATGAAAAAAACATCTGTTTACGCAGGGCTTGTAATAATTTTCTCCGCGTTCGCGGGGATGATATACGGAAGTTTATAATAAGGGGAGGCCGGCATGGATGAAATCTTTAGTATGGGTGAAAGCGGAGTTAAAGGACCGGGTTAAGCATACGTTACACAAAACAAGCAGTTAATGGATTAATCCTAAACTTATTATAACCCAAAAATCGCATTAGGCGGCAGAAACAGCGATTTTTGTGGTTTTTGTTTGGGTCAAAATTACAAAACAACAAAAATCAACTCAAAACCGGTTTGATAAGAAATAATATTTTGTGATTC
>DSBP01000039.1 GCA_011049465.1 bacterium
CTCTCATTCCCTGTTCCAGTTTTTCCCTGATTCCCCGGGCCGCTTCTTTTTCCTCTTCTTCAACTTCCGCGTTTATCTTATCCGCGACAATTTCGGCAAAACTGCCCTTTGTTTTTTCTTTATCTTTTTCATATAAAACTTCGCGGGTTAATTTTCCCAGCCTGTCATAGACCCTGTGGTATCCGTGCCTTTGACCGTTCACATACGCGGTCTTTTCACGTACCCTGCCATTGTCCCAATACAGATTCTGCCAGCCGGTCTTTACATTATTCTTATAAATAATCTTTAGTTTTATGCTGCCGTTTTCATAGTACTCTTCATACCGGCCGTGCCTCTGCCCCTTATTAAATTGAATTTTTGCCTTTATCCTTCCGTTTTTATAAAACTCATAGTGGGCGCCGTGCCTTTTGTTGTTTTCAAAGAAAACTCTTTCCTGTTTACCGTGCGGAAGATGAATAAGAACTATGCCGTCTATTTTCTCTCCTGTTTTTGTTATTCTTCCGTCCGCAAAAAAGTTCCATACCGCTATCCTGTTTACTCCCCTGTAAAAATGGTAGGAATCCCCGGAAATTTTAAGACTCACATAAACAGGAGCCGCCTTTACCGCCTCCGCGGTATTTGAGTTCACAACAACAGTCGTGGCCGCTGTGCCTCTCTGCGCCGTCCCCAAATTCGAAGAAGGCGTATAACTTTGAGCCCCTGTATAAGGCCTTTCATTGATTACCACCGTACATCCCGAAAAAACAAAGATTGCGGCAAGAAACAAACCCGCGGCCGCTGATAACTTTTTCATATCAAATCCTCCTTTTTCTTTTGACTATTTGACGCCTCGAACAGGTAAAAAGGATTACTTTAAATCTGATTTATTTTACCACAGAATCGGGGGAAAGGACTAATGCGGAATGAGTGAAGAAATTATCAATTCTCAATGGAAAAGGCAGGGAAAAGGGAGAAGGGAATAGGGAATAGCGGGCAAAGACAAAGGGCAAGTGCGGAATGCAGAGCCGGAGGCTCGGATGCTCAGATGCTTGGAGGCTCGGCGAAACCTATGCCGGAGGGTTGAAAGGTTGGCGGATTGGATGGTTGGCAAAACCTCAAGTCTAAAAAATGATGTTTTAATGTTTAATTCATTGGTTTAATGATTTCATCGTTACCCCCTTTTTCAAAAGAGGGCAAGGGGGATTTAGGTTTTAACGCCGGGCCTGCAAGCCAAACCTCATCCCTCCGCACTATTCTTTTAAACTTTTGAACTTGAACCCGGAGCCATATCCCCGGGTTTCTTTATTTTTCGCCCTCTTTGAGTTCTTCTTTTTTCTCTTTCGCGGGCGCTTCGCTTTCCTTTGGCTGAACCGCTTCAGGAGCGTTTTCCGCGGCAGGCGCCGCCTCAACAGATTCCTTTTCCTCTGCGTCTATCTCTTCGTTCAGTTTTTTAAGCTCTTCTTTGGATATTTCTTTGTCAAATCTCATTATCTCTTTTCTTGCTTTTCTTCCAAAAGCATCCCTCAGGTAGTAAAGCTTCGCCCTCTGCGCGCTTCCTTTTTTTATAACCTGAATACTTTTAATCATAGGAGAATTAATCGGCCAGGTTCTTTCAACACCCACCGCTCCAAAGGATATCTTTCTGACCGTAAACATAGCGCCAAGGCCGCTCCCTCTTTTAGCTATAACAACGCCCTCAAACGCCTGTATCCTCTCTTTCGCACCTTCCACTATCTTCGTATTCACCTTTACAGTGCTTCCCACGGATATCTTTGAAATATCCCTTCCTTTTTGCTTATATTGTTTTTCAACAACATCTTTTATCTGTCCCATTTTAGTTTTCTCCTTCTTTTATACCTTTCAGTAATTTCTTGTCCTGTCCGGACAATTCTATATTTTCAAGAAGTTCAGGCCTGTTCTTTAAAGTCTTTTTCAGAGCCTCTTTCCTTCTGTATTCCTTTATCAGTTTATGATTGCCGCTAAGCAGCTCTTCGGGAACCTTTTTTCCTTCGTACTCTCCGGGCTTTGTGTACTGCGGAAAATCCAGTATTCCTGTACTGAACGACTCGTTCAGTGTTGAATTTTCATTTCCCAAAACTCCGGGCAAAAGCCTTACAGTTCCTTCTATTACCGCAAGAGCGGGTATTTCGCCGCCGCTCAGCACATAATCACCCGTTGATATCTCCTCGTCAACATACTCAAGCACCCGTTCGTCAAAACCTTCATACCGCCCGCACACGAGAACCAGACGGTCAAGCTCGGAATACTCTTTCAGTTTCTCCTGAGTAAGTTTTTTGCCCGAAGCGCTGAGAAGTATTCTGCGGGTTTTTGCGTCCTCTTTGCCTGCCGAACTCTCAAGCGCCCTATGCAGGGGCTCAACTTTCATAACCATTCCTTCGCCTCCGCCATAAGGTGTATCATCGGTCATTTTGTGCTTATCCGGAGCAAAATCCCGTATATTGACCAATTCAAACTCTGCTTTTCCCTTTTCAGCGGCCCTTTTCAATATGCTGAAATCCAGAATACCTTTAAACGCCTCGGGGAAAATCGTAAGAACAACAAATTTCATCAGTTTTCAACTATCTCCACCGGGATCTTTTTCTTTATCCCTTTATTTATGCAAGCCATTGAAACCAGGCTTCTTATCGCTTTTATGGTCTTTCCTTCTTTCCCTATTATAACCCTTGTATCCGGACCCGATACCTTTATATGATACTTTTCAAATGTTCCCATCGGATCATTTATCTGCCGGACTTCCACCGCTTCTTTGTCATTCACAAGAAGCCGGACTGCAAATTCCAGAAGGTTTTTCATTTACTTCTTTTCTTTTTTCTTTTTCTTCTTGGGCTTTGTTTCGGGCATTACTTCGGCCGTCATATCAAGTTTCTTAATTATGGATTTCACGGTAGCGGATACGCTTGCGCCCTTGGCCAGCCACTTTTTCATTTTGTCCTTGTCAAGCCTTACCGCAACCGGATTTTTTGTGGGATTATAAAAACCCAGCTCTTCGATATAAGGGCCGTTTTTTGCCTGCCGTCTTGAATCAGCCGCAACAATCCTGTAAAAAGGCGCCTTATGCTTGCCCATTCTTTTGAGCCTAATGCTTATTGCCATTGCAAACCTCCTTAAAATTCCACCGGTTTTTTTTAATTTTCCCGTGGTTATGGAGCCGATGACCGGGATTGAACCGGTGACCTACTGATTACGAATCAGTTGCTCTACCACTGAGCTACATCGGCTCTACCGATTACCGGACCTAAAAAAAATTCCGTTTATTCCATTCGTGAATATGGTGCCCAGAGACGGGATCGAACCGCCGACACGCGGATTTTCAGTCCGCTGCTCTACCGACTGAGCTATCTGGGCACCTTCACTTATAATACCACGTAAAAAGATAAAAAATAACAAAACAAAACCCGGACTCTGTCAAGCTGCCCGGGCACGAAACCCTGTCTATACAATGTTTGAAAATTATATAAAATCAAGGCTCTATTGTCAATAACAAAGATGAGAATATATTTTTGACTTTTTATTTTTTATTTTTTATTTTAAAAAACATAGAAATCAAAAATATGCCTTCAAACCGTCAAAACGAAACCGCCTCACTGTCCGTAATTATCTCTGTTTTTGATGCCTGCTTTGCCTGTTATTTTAGCTTTTAAAAATGTCCATCCGTATATAAAAAGTGTTATCTCACACACCGGAACGTGATAAATCCAATATGGCGCAGGCCTCCTCACAAAACCTTTTAGTGCCTGAAACACAAGCGTTATTACAGCCAAGCAGTAAAACACAAACAGCAAAACACCTTTAAGAGGAAAAGAAGACCACGGATAGGAGCGCTGCCTCTCTTTATTAAAAAAAAGAAAATCGCTTATGCGCCTGTGCTGCTTTTTCACAAAAGAGCCCATATTCGGAGCGTATATATGTATAATCCCGGTTTTAACCTTTACGAATTTTCTGTTCCCGTTTTTAAGCATCTCGTAAACAACATCTATATCAAACATATAAGGCTTGTAATTCACTTTTTTCAGCAGATCTTTTCTCAGAAAAGTGCCGTTCGCGCCTATAGTGGGTATTTTTTTTTCTTCCAGATCTATCTTTATGTATTCTTCCGTTTCCTCGCTCTTAAAGCTGAATCCTGTCCATTTCCCGGTTATATAACTGTATCTATCGTAGTTGCCAATAAAAAGACACAGCGGATCATTGACTCCGGAAGAAGCAAAATACTTTGTAAGCGGCCGGTCTTTTTTATCATAAACAAAATAAAGCGGCTCCGTACCCATAATATCCGGATCATCTTCAAAAGGTTTTATCATTTTTGAAATAAAATCCGAAGAAGGCATAATATTATCGCTGTCAATAAAGGCAAGGATGCTCCCCCGCGAGTTTTCTATTCCCGCTGATTTTCCCGCCTCGCCTGTCTTCAGCGGATTGTCCGTTATTACTATGTTCAGTCTTTCCGAATAAGATTCCGCAATTTCAAGAGTTCTGTCCTTTGACCCCGCATCAGGAATTACTACTTCCATTTTATCTTTCGGGTAATCCTGCCCGGAAACGGCCTCAAGACATCTGCCGATGACCTTTTCCGAATTATAAACAGGTATTATGAGAGACACAAACGGTTTATTATTATCCACCATCCGCTTACTTCCTTATCTTCATAAAATCCATAATATGCCCTGTCACGGCTTTTGCTGCTTTAAACAGAAACGACATATCGTCAATTGACCTTATGGACACTATCTGGCGGGCAATGAATCTCGGGGTCATAAATGCTCTGTATATGGCGTTGCATTTCGCCACCACCTGCTCGGGGGTCATATCCGGGGTTTTAAATACAGGCTCGCGCATATCAAACTTTTCCCAGTCGCCCGGCTCAAACCTGAGCCAGTCGTTTTCCACCGCCATATCATACAGAGGCGTGCCGGGATAGGCGGTCACAACTGTTGCCTGCAGCATATCCGCAAGCCCTTTATCCAGAAGTTTTTTTGCCATTTCAAGGGTTCTTGACGCGTCAGCCTCGGTTTCCCACGGATAACCCACCATAATCGTGAGATGCACGCCTATACCGCTCTCTTTGGCGATCCTGCACCCTTTTTCAATGTCCTCTACCTTCGTGCCCTTTTGCAGTATATCAAGGGTTTTCTGATTTGCCGACTCAAGCCCGAACTTCATCAGCCTAAATCCAGCTTTTTTCATAAGAGGGGCAATATTCGGGTCCATATAGTCAAATCTGAAATTGGCAAGCAGGGACATTTTGTAATCCCTCTCTATCATACCTTCACAGAATTTTTTCAGCCAGAGCCCGCGGGGAAACGTGCCTGTATCGTCAAACACCTCTCTTATCCCGTATTTTTTCACCAGCATATCAATTTCCGCAAGCAGGCTTTCCGATGAGCGAGTCCTGAATTTTGGAAACAGCCCGGTCCAGGAACAGAAAATACACTTGCCCCACGGACAGTCCCTGCCTGCCATCGTATATGTATAAGGCTTGTATTTAAAAAACTTTTCCCCGTAAAGATTCCACTTGGTAAGATCCCTGTCAATAAACGGCAGGCTGTTCAGATCGTGTTTAAGGTCAAATGCCCCCGTATTCTTTATATCCCCGCTGTCCCTGTGCCATATACCGCTTTCAAGAGCACCCTTCCCGGAAATAAAATCCGCTATGCTCAAAAGAAGAAAATCAAAATCCCCTCCTGTTATCACATAATCAAATCCCGAATTTTTCATCGTCTCTTCCGGGAAAGCGGTCACGTGGTCCCCCATAATAACAGTCTTTGTTTCCGGAAGAATCGCTTTTATTCTTTTTTCCAGCTCCCAGTGCTGTTTTACAACAGGTGTCTTTGTCTCCATTGCTATCAGATCGGGTTTTTCCGAAATAAGAAGTTTTTCATACTCCTCAAAACTCATATTTTCGGCTATGCAGTCATTATATAATACATCATACCCTTTTTCTTTGAGAAGCGTGGCAGCTGAAGCCGGAACCATAGGATATATAAATGATGGATTATGGAACCACTGAAACTGCCTGTTCTGCCCCAGCGTGGGGGTGCCCGCGCCTTTAAGCGGGGGATAAGATACCATTACTTTCATTTTCTTTTCACCTCTTCCTTCAGCCTCGGCGCCATAAGCCCTTTTATAAAGTAAACTCCATAATATAAGTGCGTTATAAAAATACCCGCTGCCGTAAAAAAGGCGTATTTTATCTTTTTCCCCCTTACACTGTCTCCCGCAAGCACCAAGACATACAACAAAAAAGGAATTGACCATATCACAAGGATTCCGGGATTAAACAAAACAGGATAAACAAAACTCAGAATATAAAATACAAAAAAAGACGGCATGAAATAAGAGTGCCTCAATGACGTTTCCGGAAAGCGTTTCACAAAATAGCCTCTGTGCTCCGCATAGCTTTTCACCTGTTTCAGGTGTCCTTTCGGAAAATCCCGCCTATGGTGATAAACAAGCACATCCGGATCGTAAATTATTTTCATTTTAAGGTCCCGCGTTATTTTGAGACATATCACAGTATCCTCGCCCGGCCAAAATTCGGTATTAAAACCTCCTATTTTTTCCAGCACGCTTTTTCTTATTATAAGATTGCAGGACGGGTAATCATCAACCGGTCTTGCTTTTTCCGGAAAATACCTGTAAGAATAAGCACCGCCGCCCAGAAACGAAGAGTAAATGTAACCGCTGACTTTCCTCATAAATGAGTCATTTTCGGGAGTTACTGCCGGTCCCGCGGCTGCCGCGGTATTTTCATCCGCTTCAAAAAGCTCAACCGCTCTTTTCAGCCACATCTTTGAAGGAAATACATCGTCGTCAATAAAAGCCACGATTTCCCCTTTTGCCTCTTTTATTCCCGTATCTCTTTTATCCCCGGGCGTCACAGGGCCCGTTTCTATAATTCTTATGTCAAAGGAATATTCCCCTTCCACGGTTCCTTTTATATCAGGGAGCACGATAACTTCCAGGCGGCTTTTATCAAAGTCGATTTTTTCCATATAAAACATTGACTCTCTTATGTAATCATTTATCTCTTTCACCGGTATTACAACGCTTACTTTTATTCCCATAAATCCGCATCGCCTCTCTGTTATTTAGTCTTTCTTTTATCATAATATCCTGTTACGCGCAGCCGGTAAAAGACCGCTGCCGTGTCCCACAGCATCTTGAATATAAGCTTCGGGGTTATGTGCCCGTATTTCCCCTTGTAGTCAACCACAACAGGCGCTTCAGCTATTTTAAATCCGTAATAGTGCGCAAGCACAAGAAGCTCCAGGTCAAAAGCGTACCTTTTTATAAGCACCCTGTGAAAAACCTTTTTCAGTACAGCGGCATCAAAAAGCTTTATTCCGGTCTGGGTATCCCGCAGCGGCAGCCCGAAAAGCATTTTCACTATAAAAAAATATCCCGCGGAAAGTATCTTTCGCGCGGGAGGATAATTCAGCACTGAATCAGGATGCCTTTTGGAGCCTATGACAACATCCGCTCCTTTATCTTTCATAACATCAAAAAGCGCGGCAAACTGCTTTGGATGTATATCAAGATCCCCGTCCAGAAACATAACAAGCTCCCCTGTACAGCTGTCAAATGCCTGCCTGAGCGCCTCTCCCTTGCCTTCATTTTTTTCAAGCTTTATGACCTTTATATGCTCCCTTGCCGCTTCAAGAGCCTTGTCATACGTCATATCCACGGATCCGTCATCCACTGCAACAATCTCATAGTCTATCTCAAGCCTCCTGAAATACGCGTCGGTTTCCAGAATGTTCGCGGCAGCTGTAAGTCCTTCATTATACATCGGCATCAGAACCGAAAGTTTCTTTGAATTCAAACCTGCTTTCTCCTTTTCCCTGTTATTGCGAGGCTTATAAGCGAAGCGGCAAGCACCGCCGCGTTAACGCCGAACAGAACCGCTATAACCTGAATAAAACTCGCGTGAAAAAACCACAATAAAACCGCATATGATATTATACCCACAAACATCATATATATAAACTCATATTTTTGCACCGCGAGGGAGTAATTAATAATAACATTAAACAGCACCAGAGGAAGTATCGCAATACCGAATATTTTTACTATACCCGCTATTTCATAGTACCTCCCGCCTCCGGTAAGAAGTTTTATCACAAATTCCGGCAGGAAATAACAAAAAACTATGCCCGCCAGACTTACGCCCGCTGTCAAAAACAGGGCTTTATACAGCAATTTCAGCGTATTTCCGCTGAGTTCGTGCTGCTCAGAGACCTTGGGAAAAAGGGTCATTACTATAGCGCCGGGGAAAAACAAAAAAGCCTTTCCTATTATTGAAGTCACCGCATAGAATCCCGCTTCTTCCTGCGGGTAAAAATGTTTAACCGCAAAAAGATCCATATAACCCAGCATAGAAAATCCAAACATTGACAAAAAAACAGGAAGAGCGTATTTTCCTATCTCCCTTTTTGTCACAACAGGCGCATTTTCCTCTTTATACTTAAAAATAAAGGACAGCAGAACAAAACCCGTTATAAACGCGGCAAGTGCGGAGAAGAAAGAAGCGCTCATCGCTCCCCTGACGCCCCAGCCCAGCCATATAAACAGAAAAAGAAATCCTATGCGCAAGAAAGCGTCAAGTATAAGATTGGCTCCAAGACCGATAAAATTCTGCAGCCCCTGCAGAATGCCCCTCACAACAGGCATAATAAGGGACACAATCGCTATAACGGCAAGTATGTACACCAGAACTTTATCGTCTATATTCAGGAAATCAACTATGAAATCCGCAGCCAGAAAGAAAAACATAAAATATCCAACGCCAATCAGAAGAAACCATTTTGCTGTCTTTTTAAAAAGACGTTCTATTCCCCCGAATCTTCCGTGCGCCTTAAAAACAGATGTTTTTTTTACGATTGTAAGCTGCAGCGAAACCGCGGGCATACTGACAATAACGAGAAGGCCCAGCATTGCCGCAAGTATCCCATAACCTTCCGGACCCAGGCTCCGCGTGGCGTACATATGAAAACCAAAATTGGACAGGTTCACAAGGCTTGTCGCGGCAAACATTATTATTGAATCTCTTAAGAGCCCGTCCTTTTTATTCATCTGCACTCAGGAACCTTCGGGCTTTCATTCAAATATCGGGCGTATCTTGACTATGCTGCCTTTGGATGTTTCCGATACATATATATTTCCCGCGCTGTCAGCGGCAATACCGAGCGGGTTGTTAAAAAGCCCTTTGCCCTGCGGGTCATTTTTTATTGTTCCCACATATTTGAATTTCGGATCTTTGGTGTTATAGACCCATATCTCCTGAGTTCCCGAAGAAACAACATAGAGATAATCCCTGGAATCAACAGCGGTCATAGGCCACATCGGCGGCGCCGCTTCCCAGCCTTTTACATTTATATGCGCGACAGGCTGCAGATCCGAAGTCAACACCGCAACCCTGCGGTTTCCGGGATCGCCCACATAGAGCCTGCGCTGCGAATCAAAAGCCAGCCCAAAAACTTCCTGAAAATTCCCAAACGCCTTGCCCCGCTGGCCAAAAGGCTTTCCAATCCTGTTAAACTCCGTGTCAAATCTGTGTATTCTTGAAGTTCCTGTATCAGCCACAAAAACCATACCGTAAGCATTCACCGCAACATTTCTCGGACTGTAAAAGCCGCCGGCAGTGCCGCCCAGACTTTTGAGAAATTTTCCTTCAGAATCAAACTTCTGTATCCTGCCGTTCCAGGCATCCGCCACATAAACATTATTATCCCTGTCCACTCCTACTCCTGATGGTTCTTTAAACTGCCCGTTTTCTTCGCCTTCCGTACCCCAGCTTGAAACAGGCTCTCCATTCAGCCGGAATTTTACCACCCTTGAATTATTCTGGTCCGCGACATACAGATGCCCGTCCGGAGATATCCCAAGGCCTCTCGGTGTACTGAGATTTCCGCCCTTATCCGCCTGCGAAAACTCCGCAAGTTTCTGGGCCTTTATATATTTCAGCGGCTCGCTTCCTTTTGTTTTCGCGAACATAATGACACCGGCAATCACGGCAAGTATTATAAGCAGCCCAAAATAATTAACCCCGCCTTTTTTCTTCTTTTTTCTGCCTTTCTTTTTTACCGTTTTCTTCTTTTTTACTATTTTCTTTTTTACTGCCGGTTTTTTTGATTTTTTCACCGTTTTCGCTTTTTTCGCCATCATTACGCCTCCTTCAGCCTTATTTATCTTCGTCCATAAAAGTCACAAGCTTTTGCAGCCCGGAATCTGTCACATAAATTTTACCGTCTTTCCCCGCGGATATGCCTATGGGGCATCCAAACAGGTCCTCGCCCCTCTCATTTTTTTCAAAGACCTTTTTATTGGCCCCGTTCAGGTTATATCTCAAAACCTGCCCTTTTGACGAATCAGTTATATATATATACTTCCCGCCGGATGAAATTGAAATATAAGGCTCCATAAGGCAGCCGTTCACTATCTGCCCGCGCTCCCATCCGTCAACTTTAAATTCCCGGACATATTTCCCTTCTTCTGTTATTACCTGTATCCTGAAATTTATCCTGTCCGCCACATAAATATTATTATCCGGGCCCTGCACCATCCCAAACGGTTCGTTAAACTCAAGAACCCCGTCCCCTTTTCCGCCTATTGTCATAAGATGGATCCCGTCTTTTGAAAATTTTTCTATTTTTCCGTTTCCGGTATCAGCCACAAAAACATTTCCCTGTTTTGTGACGACAAGATCCCTTGGCCCCCACATACTCATTTCTCTTCCGAATTCCATAATAAACCTTCCCGTAGGGGTAAATACCTGAACCCTTGAATTCCAGGTGTCGCTCACATAAACGCTGCCGTCCGGACCCAGATCTATGCCGCAGGGTTCTTTGAACTGGGCCGGCCCGTCTCCCTGAGTGCCCCAGGAAAGAATAAAATTACCCGCAGGCCCGAATTTCTGTATCCTGTGATTGCGGGAATCAACCACATAAAAACTGCCGTCTCTTTCCCTGTCAACAACTATCGCACGCGGCGTTGTAAACGCTCCTTCCGCCGCTGCGCTTACAGCCTGAGGCGCGGACTGCCGTCTGTCGCCTCTCACATTTTCCGTACTGAATTTGCTGAATATTATAACTAATATACAGAAAAACAGCACTATAGATATTGCAAACTCCTGTCTTGAAATCATTTATTTACCTCCGTAAATTCAAAAAAAAACATACGCCCCGCAGGGCTGTTACAGATATTTTCTTACTGCCACCAGTATTTTTCAATGTCTTTTCTGACATAAACCACAAAATCATAAGCTCCGAGAGGATTCCATACGTCTCTGTAGACGACCCGGTCAAAAAGCATCTTTACCTTTTCTTTGAACGGCGCGTTCTGCCATTTTTTATTGTCCGAAGCCCACCACTCCCTCAAATGAAAACGCTGATATGTATATTCATCCTCCAAAAGTTCCTTGACCCGCTGATCGTGCCCTCTTGCCGCTTCCTCTATTCCGGAAAGAATAATGGCTTTTTTTCCCTTGTCGGACGCAGGTATGTTACGCGGCGGATACGCAACCTTCTTATAATCCCTGAGATACCAGGCAAACGGCCAGGAACAGTAATCCTCAACCGACATCTCAATATCATACATACTGTAAGCCCTGAAATCGCTGCTGGCCCACTTTTCCGCCTTTAGCGCTCTTGCTACATTTTCTATTTTTCTTACGACATCCAGAACATCGGTTGATGACTGAACATATACAAGAGACTCTTTCGGAGAGGCGCCCTTGCCGTGAAAACACACATTTATAGCCCCGCTCAGGCTTGACAGCGCAAAAAAGACAAACATTACGGTACCCGCAGAGCGCTGCCACCCCCAGTCCCTGCGCCGGAACATCTCACCGCACAATTTCCCGGCGATCATCATAAGAGGCAGAAGCGGATGTATCATAAGCCACGGCATTCTCTCCCCTGCCCAGGAATATATAAAAAGAGCAAGAATCCACCAGTAAACCAAAAACACATTAACAAATGTCCTTCTCTCTTTTTTGGCGAGATAAAAGAATGATGCAATCAAACCGAAAAACACGGACAAATGCTCGTAAAAAAGCGTTATAAGTATATAAAAGGATTTTGGCTGGCTGCCGCGCTCAACCTCGTGCTGTCCGATCCAGTATATAAGCGATGCCGTATAGCCGTCCCAGATTCCTTTAAGGTTAGCCCAAAAACTCGCGTTCGGCTGTTTTCCAAAAAACAAAAGCGCGTGTATTACAATAAATATAAGGAACGCTTTCAGAAAGACA
>DSBP01000077.1 GCA_011049465.1 bacterium
CTCGAATCTACAAGCCTGCAGAACGCACCCGCCCGTAATCGTGCGTAAGCCGGGCCGCGCACAGCAGTCTATCGTGAAATTAACATGTTCAGGCCCATGGCAATCAGGGAAATTTCTCCGCTGCCTGCCCCGTCCCACCTCAAGTAGGGCAATTTACAATTTGGAATTTGCAATTTACAAGTGGACGACAAAGAAGAAACGAACCGGTTTTTGCAGGTTGCTAAACAAGTATTGCCCCAAAACACACAATCGCAGGACGGGGCGGGTGGCGGAAAATTTCGTCGAGAACTCAGGACGCGTCTGTGTTGCGCGCTATTCAACGCCATACCAAACATCAAAGCACATCAGCCTTCAGTCCGCACTAAAACCCGCGCAAGCCTAACCGCGCATATTCACGAGTCATCGGATGAACGGGCTCGCCGCCGATGTAAATCGGCGAAATTTCTCCGCCGGCCGCCCCGTCCCACCTCCAGTGAGGCAATTGAAAGATAATTTAAATTTGGAATTTGCAGGTTAATACGAACACCGAAAAAAAAGAACGGGAAAAACCGGTTGCTTTATCCGGCGAAATCGGATACTATTTGTTTTATTCAACTTTACGTTTAAAGGAGCAATATGGACGGAATAATTCTTATTGACAAAGAAAAAGGACCCACATCATTCGCGGTAATTGACGTTCTAAAAAGGAAGTTCCGTTTAAAAAAAATAGGCCACGGCGGCACGCTCGACCCCGCGGGCGAGGGCCTCTTAATAGCGCTTATTAACAAAGGCACAAAACTCAATGATTTTTTACCCTCGGAAAAAGAATATGACATTGACATAACTTTCGGAATCCAGACTGATACCGACGACACACAGGGCAGTATCATCGATAAAAAGCCTGTTCCCGGCGGACTACCTGCCATAATAGAGGGACTAATCCCCTCCTTTACCGGTGAAATAATGCAAACGCCTCCTGCTTATTCCGCGCTTAAAAAAAACGGGGAAAAACTGTGTGACCTGGCTCGAAAAGGCGAGGCCGTGGAACCCGAGCCAAGGCGCGCCGTAATAAATGAAATAGCACTCCTGTCTTCGGGAGAGGATACAGCAAAGCTGAGGGTAGTATGCGAGTCAGGCACCTACATGCGTTCTTTGGCCCGTGACATGGGCATTGCAGCCGGCAGCTGCGCTGTTTTATCGCGCCTTAAAAGGACAAGAATAGGCGGGTTTACAGTAAATGACGCGCGCCCAATTTCTGCCATAGCTTCAATCGAAGAATGCATAATACCGGTGAGAGCAGCTCTTGCACATATACCGGAATACGAACTCACAGAAAAACAGGCTGAATTAATTAAAAACGGCCACTCCATCAACGACCAGGCCTGCACGCTGCGCGGCCTTGTTAAGCTTGTATTCAACGGGGAAGTTACAGCCGTCGCCTCGGTATTCGGCGGGATTATAAAGATAAGACGCGGAATTTAAACAATCAAAAAAGATTGGCCCGGATACTTTATCCCCTCTATCTGTAACCGTAAAATGTGTAATCAATGCCCCTTGTATCTTTTTGCCCGTTATTAACCCAGACATTTCCGCTTTCAGGGTCATATCGCCAGCCGTCAGTATCGTTCTTAAACGCGCTTAAACCCACAGCTTTTCCTTTTGCCTGCCCGGGCAGGCTTCTTGATATTTCAACCTCGTTGCTTTTTCCGCTCAACCTGAACTGTCCGTGCGGGCATGTAACCTTTACCGCAGGAATTGGGTCAAGGTATGCTCTGAAAGACTGATCTGTCAGGCTGTCAGGCGGCACGTTCGTATAGTTTGATATATAAATCCTTATGGCTCCCATAATTGCCGATATATTCCCCCGCGTCGCCCCTTCCCTTGACTTCTCAAGCATATCGGAAAACGCAGGCACGGCAACAGCCGCAAGCACACCGATAATAGCCACAACAATCATAAGTTCTATGAGAGTAAATCCCTTTTTTTCGACTGCTTTCGTCCTCATTTTCCTCTCCTCTATTCTTCATTCAGGTATTTTATTCATCCGTTACTTATCAGTTTTTCAGCCCGCTTAACACAAATTTCCGCGCCCAATGTCTCAACCAGCTCAAACAACCCGGGCCCTATTGTTGATCCGCTGACAGCTACCCTGATTACATGCATATACACCTTGGGTTTAATGCCCGCGCTCTCCATATCCGCCTTTATGTCAGCCTCGATTTGTGCCGCTGATGACGCGCCCCTTGTTTTCATTATATTCACGAACACCTCTATCACCTGTTTTCTGTTCTCCGCGTTCTTTTCCCATGTTTTTTTCGCGTCTTCTGAAAGAGGCGCATCTTCATTAAAGAAATAAGCGGAAAGCCCGGGAAATTCAGCGAGTGTTTTCAGTTTCTCCTGCTGAAGCGCGACAACCTTTTCAAAATATTCAGCGGAACGCGGGTTCTTTAACCCGGCAGCCTCAAAAAACGGCATGCACAGCGCAGCCAGTTCTTTCACGCTCTTCTTTTCCCTTATGTAAACCCCGTTCATCCACAGCAGTTTCTGGTTGTCAAACATTGCCCCCGCCTTGTGAACCCGCTCAATGGAGAATTTTTCCGTCATCTCTTCCATTGAAAACACGGTTTCCTCATCATCGGGAGACCAGCCCAAAAGCGCCATATAATTTACAAGAGCCTCCGGCAAAAACCCGGATTCCCTGTATTTAACAACAGCGGTCTCCCCGTGCCTTTTGGAAAGTTTTGACCTGTCCGGCCCGAGTATAAGAGGGATATGAGCGAATTTCGGAGGCGTAAAACCCAGCGCATTATATATATGAACCTGTTTTGACGTGTTTGAAAGGTGGTCCTCCCCCCTTATCACATGCGTTATCTCCATATCAGCATCATCCACCACCACAACAAAATTATATACGGGCATTCCGTCAGCCCTTACAATTATCATGTCATCCAGCACCGAATTTGCTGTCTTAACCCTTCCCCTTACAAGATCCTCTATAACCGTGTCGCCGTCACGCGGCACCTTTATTCTGACCGTATAAGGAGTGTTTTCCGCCAGTCTTTTCTTTGCTTCGTTTTCAGGAATGGCAGCACACCTGCCGTCGTACTTAAACGCCCTCTTTTGCGCTTCAGCCTCTCTCCTCAATAAATCAAGCTCCTCCTTCGAACAAAAACACCTGTAGGCTTTTCCTTCCGCAAGCAGCCTGTCCGCGTGTTTTTTATATACATCAAGCCTGTTTGTCTGGTAATACATCGAGTCATCAGCGGACTTTCGGGGGCCCTCGTCCCAGTCAAGCCCGAGCCACCGCAAAGAATCAAGAATCTCCTCTTCCGATTCCTTTGTTGAGCGTTCTTTGTCCGTGTCCTCAATCCTTAAAACAAACTTTCCCCTGTTATGCTTCGCGAACACATAGTTGAACAGGGCGGTTCTCGCGCCGCCGATATGCAGAAATCCCGTGGGGCTGGGTGCAAAACGTACCTTTACCATTTCATTTTTCTCCGGTTGATTTTATGGTTTGTATTGTTTTTAATAATGTTCCGCCGGCAAAAAAACGTTATTTCTTTGCCTGGGTCTCCTGAATGGCGCGTTCCATTTCACAGGTCCCCTCAAAAATGACGCCCTCATTTATTACAAGCCTTGGCGTACGAATATCCCCATAGAGTTCGCCTGTATTCAGGATTTCAAGTTTTGAAGCGGCTATAACATCTCCGGTAACTTTTCCGCCGATTATTATGTTTTTCGCGTGAAGATCCCCTTTGACAACCGCATTTTCCCCTATTATCACCGAATCCGAGGCGCTTATATTTCCTTCAATCTTTCCGTCTATTCTTACTGTCCCCTTTACATTCAGATCCCCTTTAAATTCACCGCCCAACCCTACAAGTGTGTCCATTCCAGATGAGCCTTTTCCAAACATTTTAATCCTCGCCGCCCGCGTTTTTTTAATCCGCGTTTATTTTTACGCCTTTACTTGAGCGCCACTTCCCTGTTCAAATATCTTACCGGGTTTACGCCCACGCCATTAAGAAGCACTTCGTAGTGCAAGTGGGGAGCTGTTGAGCGCCCTGTATTTCCCAGATATCCTATGACCTGTTCCTTTTTAACGTGCTGGCCCTGCGACACCACATACCTCTGCAGGTGCCCGTACCGCGTCAGATATCCGTTACCGTGGTTTATTGAAACTATGTTGCCGTATCCGCGCTCAAAATTCGCGAAATGAATTACCCCGTCCGCTGTCGCCCTGACCGGCGTGCCGAGGTCGTTTGCAATATCAACACCCTGGTGAAATGATAGCGCGCCTGTAAAAGGGTCTATCCTCGAACCAAACCCCGCTGTTATCCATCCCCTGACAGGCCAGCCCGAAGGCACGGCAGTGAGCCTCGCCCTCTGCTGTGTTATATACTTTATGATTTCCTGAAAACCCGCTTCATTTGCCCGTGCCTGACTGTCAACGTATCTTACCGCCGTCTCAAACGCCGTCCTGCTTATGAGCTCATCACCGCTTTTCAGGTTTTCCTCCAGCAATTTTGTGTCAATGTATGACGGGCCGCCAAAACCGGTATATTTGATTATTGCGTTTCTTGATTTTAACTGCAAAAGATCCTTCAGCTGTTTTTCAATCTCAGAGACCCTTTTTACTGTTTCTCTTGCCTCAAGCACTTCCTTCGCGAATTCCTTTTGCTTGACGACCAGGTACCGGTTATACTCCTGTGTTGCCCTGTAATTCGCGTGCCTTCCTATTATTATTACCGACACAACAACACTTACGGCCCACAGCAGGACAAACGCGATAAGAAACTTGGCGCCCAACTTTAAGCTGAATACAGTAGTGTTATCATCGGGCACAAGCATAATAGTAAGGCTTTTTTTTCTCTTAATTCCTCTTGCCATTTATCTTTTCTCCCCATATAAAACATTTATCCCGCATAACAGGCCTTCGGCCTGCTGCCGGGTATACTCATTCCCTGTTTCCAAATATTGTTTTATTCCTTCGGCTGTTCCGCCATAAGCCGCTCTTTAAGTTCGGGCGACATATTCTCAGCGTCTTCCATGAAAATCCTCAGCTTATCCTTGTCAACTTTTGCGGTTTTAAGAAACTGCTCTCTGGCAATCTTTAATTTCGAGAGCAGCATATCCGAGAATTTTTTCGGCGCATATATATAAATATCCGCGCCGTCATCATTAGGATAGGCTTCAAGCGAAACCCTGATAAGCACCGGAGCGTAGAGCCTCTTTGCCTCCTGTTTCAGCCTTTCCGCCAATGCTTCTGCCTGAGTCATTCCCATTTCGCATTCCTCCTTAGAACGTTTTTTCCTGCTTATCATATTATACAAGCATTATAGCAATTTTGTCAAGTTTCAATAGCTGTTTTATAGCATCTTTCTTAATTCAACATAATAAATAAGGCAAATTTAATCTTTTTTAATCTCGATTGCGCCAAAAACAACGTTTGCCCCGATAAGAATATGCGGCTCGCCTTCTTTATACGAATCTGAAGTGTACGAACTCGTTCCGAATACAGACGCATTTCCACCGGGCATCTCTATTGCTCCAAAAACCGCGGATGAGGATATTTTTACCGGTTTTTTGGAGTCAACCCTGATTTCCGAAGCTCCAAAAACCACATCAACATTAATTTTTACATCTTCTTCCTTGATTTCCAGGCCTGTTAAATCAATTTTATTTGAACCAAAAACAACGCTGTATTTTCCGCTTACATCCGGTCCTGATATTATGCTCTCGGCAAATAGGGTGTCCCGGCCTGTTGAGCTTTGATTGCAGCCGATCCATTTTCCGGGTATTAAAATCTTAATACCTATAAAAATAAAGAAAAACGCAAACGCAATCTTAAACAGCGGTATATTAACTCCAAAAGCCTTTAAAATCATCGCCGTACCTATGAGAATGAACAGAGTTCCCCATAAAATTGTCCAGAATGGCATACGCATTTTTACCTCCTGTTTTATTTCACTGCGCCTATTTCGCCTTGCCCTGATTGGCTACGGCTTCCATGGCCTTTTTAACCTCTTCCGGGTCGCCTATGTAGTAATAGTCCTTAACTGGCTTTAAATCATCGCCAAGTTCATATACGAGAGGCATCGCCGTGGGTATGTTAAGGTTCACTATGTCCTCATCCGAGACATTGCTCAGGTATTTTACAAGCGCCCTGAGAGAGTTGCCGTGCGCGGCAATCAGTACATTTTCCCCTTTTTCAATGTACGGGACAATATTTTTTTCATAAAAAGGCACCACCCTTTTAACCGTATCCTTCAGGCATTCTGTTGCCGGCAGTTCAATTTGGGAAAGCCCTTTGTACCGCGGGTCGTGTTTGGGGTGCCTCTCATCTGTTTCTTCAAGCGCGGGCGGAGGGGTGTCATAGCTTCTCCTCCATATTTTTACCTGATCCTCGCCAAACTTGGCAGCCATCTCCGATTTATTCAGCCCCTGCAGCGAGCCATAGTGCCTCTCGTTTAACTCCCACGCGCGCCATACGGGAATCCACATAAGATCCATACCGTCAAGCGTAAGCCAGAGCGTCCTTATTGCTCTCTTTAATACAGAAGTAAAAGCTATGTCAAATTTAAAACCTTCCTTTTTAAGATACTCGCCTGCCCGTTTCGCCTCTTCAAAACCCTTTTCCGAGAGGTCAACATCGGTCCAGCCGGTGAATTTGTTCTCTTTGTTCCATGTTGATTCGCCGTGCCTCACAAGTACGAGCTTGTGCATAAAAGTTCCTCCTTAATGATATAAACGGGGCGGGAATACTCCCGCCCCTCTGCGGCTTATTTCCTCAGGTTATAAAAATTTGCCATTCCGTTATACTGTGCAAGCTCTCCAAGCTCTTCCTCAATTCGCAGGAGCTGGTTATACTTCGCTATCCTGTCTGTCCTTGAAAAACTGCCTGTCTTAATCTGCCCCGCGTTTGTCGCAACCGCAATATCAGCTATTGTGGCGTCCTCTGTTTCGCCCGAGCGGTGCGACACCACAGCCGTGTAGCCCGCCCGCTTTGCCATTTCAATCGCGTCAAGCGTCTCGGTAAGTGTGCCAATCTGGTTTACCTTTATCAGTATCGAGCTGCACACGCCCTTTTCTATGCCTTTCTTCAGTATGGAGGGATTCGTCACAAAAAGGTCGTCTCCGACAAGCTGTATCTTTTTCCCGAGTTTCTCGGTCATAAGCTTGTGGCCCTCCCAGTCATGCTCCGACATCCCGTCCTCAATAGAGATTATGGGATATTTTTCAACAAGATTTGCCCAGAAATCAACCATTTGTTCGGACGTAAGCTTCTCTCCCGTGCTCTTTTTGAATACATACTTCTTCTCCTCTTTGCTGTAAAACTCCGAAGCCGCGGGGTCCATCGCTATATATATCTGCTGTCCCGGCTTGTATCCGGCTTTTTCTATGGCCTCAACAAGCAGCTGAAGCGGCTCCTCATTTGTCTTGCAGTTCGGCGCGAAACCGCCCTCATCTCCAACCGCGGTATTGTAGCCCTTTGCCTTCAACACTGTCTTTAACGCGTGAAAAGTCTCGGCCCCCCATCTCATCGCCTCGGAAAAAGAAGGCGCTCCGACCGGCATAATCATAAACTCCTGAATGTCAACATTTGAATCCGCGTGCGCCCCGCCGTTTATTACATTTGCCATGGGGACAGGCAATTCTTTTGCGTTTGCCCCGCCGATGTAGCGGTAAAGCGGCAGCCCGTGATATACGGCCGCGGCTTTAGCGGCCGCAAGCGATACCGCCAGTATTGCGTTCGCGCCAAGCTTGCCTTTGTTGTTTGTGCCGTCCATCTCTATCATTGTCCGGTCAAGAAAGATCTGGTTTGTAACTTCCATCCCCTTAAGTTTTTTCGCGATTTTATCATTTACGTTATCAACCGCGGTCATGACTGATTTTCCCAGCCATCTCTTTTTGTCGCCGTCGCGAAGCTCTACTGCCTCAAGCTCGCCCGTTGACGCGCCCGAAGGAACAGCCGCGCGGCCCATAGCGCCGTCACAGGTCACAACATCCGCCTCAATTGTCGGGTTTCCCCTCGAGTCAATTACCTGCCTTGCCCTGATGCTTTCTATGCAGCTCATTTCTAATACCTCCTTAAGGGATTTAGTTTCGGCTGTAAAACTCTTTTAAAACCTGATTATTCTACAATAAAACCGGCGGCAGGTAAAGGATATTTTGGGGGAAATTGAGGGATACTTAAAATTTCCTTTGAGTAACCCGCCCGTTCATGATATTATTGCTTTGTTTAAAAACGAACTGCCAAGGAGGCGCAAACAAAATGAAGGTATTATCCGTAATAATAGCCGCGTATAACGAGAAAGCAACCATCAAACAGGCTGTCAGTGCGGTAAAGAAAACTCCGCTGCGCGGCTTAAAAAAAGAGATTATAATAGTTGACGACGGCTCCACTGACGGAACGTGCCTGATAATAAAAGAACTGGCGAAAAAAGACAAAACAATAAAAACAGCCCTAAAAGAAAAAAACACCGGCAAGGGTTCGGCTATTCGCGAGGGATTAAAGCTGGCTACAGGAAATTACATAGTTTTTCAGGACGCCGATCTTGAGTATGACCCCGATGATTATCCAGCCCTTTTAAAACCCCTGTTAAAGGGCAGGGCGGATGTTGTTTACGGTTCCCGGTTTAAAGGCGGCACAAGAGCGTTCCTTCTTCTTAACTATATAGCCAATAAAATCCTGAACGCAGTCACTAATATTTTATACAATTCAACACTGACCGATATGGAGACGTGTTATAAGCTTTTCCGGTCCGATGTTATTAAGAGCCTCGAACTTCGGTCGAATGGCTTTGAAATAGAGCCTGAGATAACCGCTAAAATTCTGAAGAAAAAATACAGAATTTATGAAGTCCCTATTACTTTCTATGGACGCGGTTACGATGAAGGCAAAAAGATAAAAGCACGCGACGGCTTCATAGCTTTGTGGACGCTTTTAAAGCACAGATTCATAGATTAAAAATCAGCTGTTTTTTTTATCCGGTGGTACGCGAGCACCATTAAAACAGCATAGAACAAAGCCACTGAGAATCCTATCGCTGTGTTTTCTGTAAACGGCGGCAAGACCCAGAACAACTCAGCAGGCACAACCTTTGACATCGCTGCGTAGATTTTATCTTTGCTGGAGCCGTAACGCAGCAGCGGGAACGCCGCAAGCATCCAGGATATACCAAGCGAAATGACAAATAATGGTTTAAACAGTTTCGTCCTGATAAAAGAGGAATGTTCAAAAAAATAGGCCCCAAGAAGCGCAAATACAGGTATAACCGGAGTCATCTGCCTTGCCGGAGTCATTGAACCGGTCCAGTCCTTCCAGAAAAGAAATATTATTATATAGGGCAGGCATAAAAACAGGGGCGTAAAAACACTAATGTCTTTTTTTGCCGCTGCTTTCGCCATCCCCCAGAACGCTGCCGCATATAAAGGGCAGTAAACCAGCAGCCCGAAATCCCTGTCAAAAATTACTGCTGCAGCGGCTGTTATAAAATGAACCGGCTCAAATATAAAAACATTCATCTGCTCTGACGGGTCACCTGAAAAAACAACAGTACTGAGATCTTTCAGCCCAAAAGGCGCAATAATACCGTAAACAACATAATAAAACCGGACAAACAGGCCCGCTGATAATAACACAGGCAAGATATTGACAACTTCAAACCGCAGGTTAAACCCCTTTTTTATGAATACCCGAAAATAATAAGCCCCAAGAAACACAACGGAAAATACAGCCATTTTGACATGGAGCCACGGAAAAATCCCTATGCAAACAAAAAACAATATATTCCTGCCCCCTGTTTTTCCCGCAGCCAACACAAAAAGGCAATAAGCCGTAAGAAGCGCGGCAGGCACTTCGGTCAGGATCAGTGAAGCGCCTGCGGATAACGGCATAAAAACAGCCGCAGCCATGGCTGCGGCCGCCGCGTTCCGGCGTGATATTCCTGATGCTGTAACAAGCATAAAAATCGCAAGACAAAGCGCCGCAGCGGCCAGATTCATGAAAAACTGCGCGGGATATCTCCCTCCTGCTTTTACAAACAGGGCAAGAAGAAACGGCAGCCCCATGCCGCGCGTGGAATAAGCTCCCTCTCCATCCCTGCCTTTAATTGTGTGCAGCCTGTCATAATCCTCAATTTCAACGGGATGAAACTTTTTATATTCTTCAGGTGTTTTGTAGTTGTTCTCAAGGTTAACGTCAAAATCCCGCGCTATTGACTCTGCCGCTATCAGGTAATGCGGCTCGTCACCTGTCGGCGGATATATGAATGTTACGTAAGTTGTTGCTAAAAGATAAAAAATCAGCGCAAATAAAAAAATAATTTTCTTAATGCCCTTCTCCGTAAAGGTATCTGCCTGCCGGTAAAACACTGCCACAAACCTTGCTGCCATTATAAAAAATACCGCTGTCCATGCAGCTCCTGCCGCAGTCAGAAGCAGATAACCGGCCGCGTCAAGATGTAAAAAACCCCGAAACGGAATATATATATTACCCAGCACAGCCGGCGCGACACCCGCAAATCCGGACAACAGCTTAAAATACAACGGCAGGACAAAAATTGCCATCACGGGTAAAAGAAAAAATATGCCACAAGCCTTGAATTCCCGTTCAGGATCGCGCCTGAACAACACGGCAAAAAGAGACGATAATAAAACCCACAAAAGCACGGATACAAACGCGCATGCCGTAATGACAACTCCGAATTTTAAATATGAAAAACCCGGCCCTCTCGCCGCTGCAAGAAAGATTAAGACACCTGTAACAATACCTGCCGCCACAGGGTAAAGGATGTGCACCCGCAAATTTTTCAACTCCCGCCCCCTCCGTTTTTCCTCCCTGAATGCAGAACAACCGCAAAAAAACCCTTCACTCCATTAACAATATCATTAATTCCCCTTATCCTCAGCGCTCTTTTAATCATATAGGACGGCCTATTATAAAAAACGCTATATGCCTTCTTATAGTATTCCTCTATTTTTTCAGCGCTAACCGTCGGAAGCCTCATGAGCATATGCGACAGGTCGTATTTCATCCAGTCCTCGGAAGCAAGATACCCGTTTGCCTTTGCCCACTCAAACATCTTTGTGCCGGGAAAAGGCGTCGAAATATTGAAAAGCGCTATGTCCGGGTCGAGTTCAACAGCAAAAGATATTGTTTTTTCCATAGTCTCTTCCGTCTCCCCCGGATTTCCAAGCATAAACGCCGCCCTGCACTCAATACCCGCCTTTTTAGTCATCCTTACCGCCTCTGTTGCTTTTTGCCTGTCTATTCTCTTATTTATATTTTTAAGTATCTCCTCGCTGCCGGATTCAATACCGTACATTATCTGATGGCAGCCCGCCTTTTTCATGAGCTTCAGCGTTTCCATATCTATGGTGTCAACCCTCGAAAAACAGACCCATGAGATATCTATTCGTTCCCTTATAACCTCCTCGCAGAACTCCGCCACTTTTTTCCTGTATGTGGTAAATGTGTCGTCATAAAACATAATCTGTTTAATGCCGAATTTTGACCGGAGCATTTTTATCTCTTCAATCAGGTATTTAACAGAATGCATTCTTATTTTTCCGCCAAGATAAGACCCGAAGCAGTAAGTGCACTTCCCGGGGCAGCCGCGCGTCGCCAGCATGCTTATGGCAGGCAGCCTTTTATATGACCCAACCGCGGGCCTGTAGCGCGAAACAGGAAGTTTGTGATAAGCGGGCTGCGGCAGCGTGTCAAGATTCTCAATAAGAAAGCCTTCAGGGTTATGTTTTATAACGCCATTATCCCTGTAAGAGAGCCCGCTTACAGACTCAGGAGCACTGCCGGTTACAAGCCTGTAAAACGCCTCTTCTCCCTCCCCCCGTATAACACAATCAACGAAATCCCGGGACAGAATATCTTCCGGCATGACAGTGGCGTGAACCCCGCCAAAAACAATCTTTGCTTTGGGAAACCTCTCCCTGCACTTTTCAGCTATTTCGAGCCCGTTCAACACAGCGCTTGTCATTGATGTTATTCCTATTATATCCGGACTTCCCGCAATCCTTGAAACCTGCTCTTCCGCATCCCCCTGCTCCACATTCATATCAATAATCCGCGAGCCTATGCCCTTTGCATCAAGGTATGCGGAAATATAAGCAAGCCCCAGAG
>DSBP01000257.1 GCA_011049465.1 bacterium
CCCTCTATATTTATAATACTATTTTAGCAGACAAAACACCCTTTGTCAACACGAATAAACCCCTTTATTTCAACGAAAAAACAACCTTTCCCCCAAAAGTTGCATATATGACGAAAATCAGAACGTTTTCGTTAATCGGTTAAATTATGCGGGCCGGATAATTATTCAAGTTGTTGTGGTTTCAGATTTTTTGTTTCAAGTTTCTTGTTTCAGATTTCAGGTTTTTTTGCCAACTACAAATTACCAGTTACCAACTACTGCCTTGTTCTTGTTCTTGTTCTTGTTCTTGTTCTTGTTCCTGTTCCTGTAGCCGCGAACTAAATATCCTGAGCGAAGCAGAAGGGCAGTTCGCGCGCCTTATCAAATACCGCGGACTGAAGTCCGCGCCTACGTTAAACCAAACAACTCAATTCAAATTCAATATTCAACACTACTTGCCTTAACTTTCAGCTTTCAATTTGTTCCTAATCTTTCACTTGCAAATTCCAAATTTCAAATTTAAATTGCCCCTACCTTACCATAAACGCCATATATACCATCGCGTCGCCTCTCTCTATAAGAAAGACCGACTGCCTCCCCTTTTTCACCGTAGCCTTTACAGCCGCCTCATAATCAGCCATGTTTTTTATCTGCCTGCCGTTGAGTTCATGTATGACATCTCCCCTCATTATTCCCGCGTCTTCGGGCGCTGACCCGGGTGTCACGCCAAGCACTATGACACCCTGCTTCGCGCTTGTCCCAAACCTTGACGCTGCCTCAGGGCTTATGGCTCCCACAAGCAGGCCCAGCTCACCTTCACTCTTTGTTACTTTCGGCAGTTCAAGTTCTGACGACGCGCCTCTCTCTCCTATCGCGATATCGAGATTGACGGGCTTTCCGTCCCTCATCACGCGCACCCTTACCTTTTTATTGACAGGCGTCTCAGCCACCATTGCCTGCAAATCCCTGTACTTGTCAACTTTTTTCCCGTCAAACTGTATTATCACGTCGCCTCTCTTCATGCCGCCTTTTGCAGCAGGTCCGCCCTCAAATACCTGAGACATCAAAACCCCGCCTTCGACTTTAAAGTGCGCCTTGAGTTCGGGCGTCAGGTCCTGTATGGCAACGCCGAGCCATCCCCGCACAACCTTCCCCTGCTTTACGATGTCATTATAAATCTTCTTCGCCATATTAATAGGTATGGCAAATCCCACGCCCTCATAACCGCCCGAGCGGGATGTTATGGCCGTGTTTATGCCTATCACCTCGCCGTTAAGGTTCACAAGCGGCCCGCCAGAGTTCCCCGGGTTAATGGCCGCGTCTGTCTGCAGAAAATCATCATAGGGGCCCGCGCCTATTATCCTTCCCTTTGCGCTTATTATGCCCTGCGTCACGGTCTGCTCAAGGCCAAAGGGGCTGCCCACGGCTATCACCCAGTCTCCCACGTCAATCGCGTTTGAGTCGCCGAGCTTCGCGTATGAAAAACCGCTTCCTTCAATTTTTATCACAGCGACATCCGTCTCCCTGTCAGCGCCTATAACCTTTGCCTTGTATTCCTTCCCGTTATAAAGTTTTACGGTTATCTCATCCGCCCTGTCCACCACATGGGCGTTTGTCATTATATGTCCGGAAGAATCAACAAGCACTCCGCTTCCCAGGCTCCTGCTCCTGAATGTGCCCTGCGGCACGCCGAAAAACCTGTTGAAAAAATCGTCGTCAAAAAACGGGTCCCTGAAAGGCGAGCGCATGCCGCGCTGCTGCACAACCGTTACTGTCGAGATATTGACAACTGCGCCCTGCACTTTTTGCGCGACGCCGCTGAATGTGGCCGGAACCATCTTTATCTGCTGGCCGCACGCTGAAACCGCGAATACAAGAAAAAACAATACCGGAATAAACAGCCTTTTCATAACACAGCCTCCTTGTTTCCTGTTCAGCTGCCGGGATTTTTTACTCAAGCGCAAGCTCCGGCAGGTTCAGGTTTGTTATAAACCTCTCCTCAGCCTTAAAAACAATGTTTTGCTCCGGAACTTTCGCATATATAAGGCCTTCCTCATCCTCTGTTTTATTTCCCGCCACAACAGTGCCGAGCAGTTTCCCGTTATCGCCCCACAGTTTTATGACCGCCCTTCCAGGTGTCAATCCGTGCCCGGGTTTTTCCCCGCCCGCAACCTCCTCTTTCTTTTCCATCCAAAACACGGCCGAGACAACAGAACTTCCGCTTATTAATTTTTTAACGCCCGCGTCCAGCCCCTTGAATTCCTCATACTCCCAGCGGTCACCGGGTGTATCTTTTGCTTTCTTCCTGGCCATAACTATCTTTTTATCGCCGTATTCGGCGGAGAACTTCGAAACCTCATCCTGCCCGAATATTATGGGCTGCCTGTTCTCCGCGTCCGCGAGCTTCATAACGCCGCTGTAAACATAATCCGGCAGTTCCATTATTTCGCGCCCGGCGCCGTCCATGGCGTATATCGAATGTTTTTCCGCGTCCTTTTTTCCGAAATAGACCCGTTTAACGCCCCTGCCGTCATCAAGCTCAATATATTCAGCGGGCCGGGCAAGCCCCCGTTTTTGAAGCAATTCCGGCGACGCCTCTTCAAATCCTTTGGCGCCGCTGTTTTTCACGGAATTAATAATAGCGGTTACTGCCTGCATCTTTGCCGGCTTCTTAAACGGCTCTGTTATCTCCCATCCTGAATCCCCTTTCTTCTCAAGAGTGTACCTGTTTCCCGTGAGTGAGACCCGTATCTTTTTCAACCCTTCCTCATCCACAACAAGCGCGCCCTTGTACCTGAAGTCATGAACAGCCTTGTCAAGGTCAAGCCTGAGGTGCTTTTCAACAAGAAATACCCGTGTGTCATCGCCTTCTTTCGAGAGATAGGCGAACCCGTCAGCCGGATTGTATCCCGCCATATTAAACCTTATTGTTTTTCCTCCGCTTCCCGAAAACTCAATATAACCCTGCGGGGTGTCAAGCCCGTACTCCGCGGGCACCACTTCCTCAAGCACCCTGGCCGGAACCGCAGCAGCGTGCCTTTCAAGCATGCTCATGATAACAGCATCGTCCGCCCGGCTTTTTACAGGCTTTTCAAGAACCCATTCCCCATCCTGTTTTTTCGCTTCCACAATATCCCCTGAGGCCAGAAGGGCCGTAAACGAATTAATCTCATCCTTTTTCATCCCTTCAAGTATAAGAGAAGACTCGCGCTTAGCCTTTTCATCGGCCCTCTTTTTAAAGACCTCTATCCCGAAAAAATATGCCGCAAGAAAGGAAAGGGCAGCCAGTGCTATAAGTATTTTTTTAGCGTTCATGACGCCCTCCTCCTGATAAAGACAAATACGCCTATGGTTATCACCAGAAGAGGTATCAGCACCACGGGTATTATAAAGAGCATCCTACCCTGTATCCTTGAAAGGAATAGCGGCTCAAAAGCCCTCTCCCTCGGCCTTATGGAAATCGCGTCAGGGTCAGCCGCGAGCCAGCTGATTGTATTAAGCGCGAAATTTTTATTGCCTGATGCGGACAGATAAGTGTTGTTGATAAAATCAGCGCTGCCGGATGCAACTATCAGCGATTTTCCCGGGCGCTTCTCCCCGAAAGACTCGTCCCCGAAAACAGCGGTGTCCACCTCGGCAGAGACAACCACAGGCAGAGGCGACTCATAATCAACCCCCTTATTGAAAGAAGCCTGCCCCTTTTGAACTCCGGCAAAATCCGTCTCTCCCCAGCTTCCCTGTGTTGTCTTCGCGACCTCCCTTACAACAACACCGTCCAGAGAGGTGTTGAGCTCAAAGGACCTGCTGAGCGGCAGGAATATTGCCACTCCAAATCCCTTTGTTATTGGATGGCCCGCGTACTGCGAGATAATCGGCATCAGCGGGTCGCCGCCGAACATTCTTCCGATGTTGTCAACTATCACATTATTATGAGGCTTTATGCCCAGCTCCGCAAGAAGCGCGCTTAAGCGGGGCAGGTTTGTCATTGCTCCGTAAAGCACAAAAAGGCCTCCTCCTCTTCTCACGTGCTGCCTCAGCATAACAGCCTCCTGCTCAAAAATATCCGTTTTGGGCCCGGCTATAATCACAATATCCGCCTTGTCGAGCGCATTCGCCTCCGCAAAGAGTTCCTTTTGCACCACCTCGTAATTTGCCGAACTTAAGGCCTGTTTAAAAACGCTCAGCCCTGCCCTGTCATTCTGCGGCGCCTCAATGGACGGCTCGCCGTGGCCTCCGGTAAAGACTATCTTTTGTTTCTCATCTTTAAGTATTCTTATCAGCGCGTTTGTAAACTCCTCCTCAACAAGCAAATCAACCTTTTCTACGGCATCATTGTCCTTTCTGTTAAAGACAACCACGCCGTAGCGGTCAACATTGAACCGCCTCGCGAATGAGGGGTTTTTGTCCGCATCAATCGCCCGAAACCTGAACCTTCCGCTTCTCTTATCATACTGTTTCAGCATGTCCTGCGCCTGTATGTTCAGCGCCTTTACCGAGTAAAAGTAGTAGGCATCAACATCCTTATCCATCCTGTCAAGCACGCCTGCGGTCTGTTCGGCAAGGCTGTGTTTTTTCGCTGTCGTGAGGTCAAGCTGAGCCGAGCGGACGGTAAATATTGCCTGCGCAAAAATGATTATGCCCAGAAAGAGCACCGTGTAAGCGGCGGCGCCCATTCCAAACCTGGCTGATTTTCCGGAGAGCGCGGCCTTTACAGCCTCTCTGTTGATGAAGATGTAAACAGCGCAGATAACCGCGCCCAAAACCATGGTTACAAGGCTAAAGACGCTGAAATCCCCGCGTAAAAGCGCCGCAAGGCTGCCAAACGCGAGCAGCACAACTCCGGCAGCAAGTAATATGCTCATTTTCCTGTTTTTGTCCATGTTATCCCCTCCACTTCTTGGTCTCAAGCGACCTTAGCGTCAGAAAAAAGAAGAGCACCATTATATTGATGAAGAAAGCAAGGTTAGCCGTATCCAGCACTCCCTTGGCAAAGCTGTCAAACTGCTGCTGCACGGACAGGGCCATTATTATTTTTTGCCACGACGGCCCTGCTGCCTGCGCTATCCACGGCATGACAAGCGACAGCAGCAGCGCGCCGAGTGTTATTACGCCCGACACAATCTGGCTCTCGGTCAGCGATGATATGAATATCCCGAGCATTATGAAGGCTCCGCCCGCCAAAAACAGCCCCAGCATCCCCGCAAGCACGGGAAGCAGCTCGTACTTTGTTATGAACCCGAGCATTATAAAACAGGCTGCCGAAGATACGAGCATAAGCGCGTAAACCGTCATCGCCGACAAAAACTTTGACATCACAACCGTAAAATCTTTTACCGGATATGTGAACAAGAGTTCCGATGTCCCTTCCCTCTTTTCCTCGGCAAAAAGCCGCATTGTCACAAGAGGCATCATAAAAACAAGAATAACAAGTATGTTGTGAAAATAGGGCCTGAATATCCACTCAATCATGTTCATGTCAATCATCTGCCTCTGCTGGCTGCTCATGGAGCGCAGGGAGAACTCCGCGTATTGATTGACTATGGACGCGAAAAAATACCCGCTCAAAACCATAAATACCGCCAGCACAGCGTATGCCACGGGCATTGAGAAAAAAACGCTTAATTCTTTTTTGTATAATCCCGCCAGTTTTCCCTTCATTTTACACATCCTCCTTTGTCACAAGCTTTAAAAAGACATCTTCAAGCGTAACCTGCGGCCGCTTCAACTCCATGAGCTCCCAGTCATTCTTTATTATTTTTGAGAGTATGTCCCTGACAGCCCCGCTGTTTTCCTCTATCCCCACGGTAAAAAGGTTGTATTTCGAGCCTTCCCTGGGCTCGGCCTCAACCGTTTCCACGCCTTTTATCTTTTTAACCTCGGATATGAATGTTGTTTTGGGCGCCTCAACCTCAACAATAACCTTTGAGACGCCGCCGGAGCTGCGGCCAAGCTCATCAACACGCCCCTCAGCCACAATTTTCCCCTCGTTAATTACCATTACCTTGTCGCAGGTCATTGAGACTTCAGGAAGAATATGAGTGCTGAGTATTATTGTCCTTGTGCCTTTCATCTCCTTTATCAGGTCCCTTATCTCCCTTATCTGCTTTGGGTCAAGCCCGGATGTGGGCTCGTCAAGAATAAGGACATCAGGGTCGTTCAGGATGGCCTGCGCTATTCCTACGCGCTGCCTGAAACCTTTTGAGAGCCTTCCTATTATCCTTGACTTTACCTCCGTTATGCCCGCTTCTTCCATGGCCTTTGAAATCATCGCCCCGGTTTTTGCCTTTTCAACGCCCTTAACCCGCGCCACAAACTTAAGGTATGACATGACATCCAGCTCCTTGTAAAGCGGGACATTTTCCGGCATATATCCTATCCTCTCCTTTGCCGCAATGGGATTTTCCGACATGTCAAAACCCGCGACTTTCACAGTGCCTTCACCGGCAGGAAAAAAACCGGTTATCATTCTCATGGTTGTTGTTTTGCCCGCGCCATTGGGGCCTAAAAAACCGACTATCTCCCCTTTATTAACCTTAAACGAGATATTATCAACAACAATCCTTCCTCCGAATTTCTTAGTGACATTTTTAAGTTCTATCATGCTTCACCTCGTTTTTATGGTTGATTTACTCTTTTGACGCCCAAAAAACCCCGCAGGTTCCCCCGTCAAAGTTCCAGTTTTTTTATTTTTGCCAATTTTTCCACAATCTTTTTCTCCTCGTCGGTTTTAAACGCGGGTATTTCAACCTTTATTACCGCAAAAAAATCCCCTTTTTTTCCGCCTCTTATATTGGGCGCCCCAAAACCCGGCACCCTGAATACCTTTCCATCGCCTGTTCCCGGCGGTATTTTTATCTGAACCCTTCCTGAAGGCGTGTGTACGTTAACCGAAGCGCCCGCCATTGCCTGCGCCACATTAATCACGCATGCGCCGTAAAGATCGTCGCCCCTCCTCTCATATTCCGCGCTGCCTTTAACCGAAAAGAGCACGTATAAGTCGCCCCTCTGCCTGTTAAGCGGGCTCATGTTCCCCTGCCCCTTAATCTTTATCTTGTCTCCGTCGCTGACCCCGGCGGGTATCTTTACCTTTACCTGTTTCGCCTCTTTTGTAACCCCGCTTCCTCCGCACGCGGAACACCTTCTTAACGGTTCCCTGCCCTTTCCGTCGCAACGGGGACATACCTTGTTTACCACAAAACCGCCCTGCGAGAATTCAATATTGCCCCTGCCTCCGCACATGGGGCAGGCTGTAATTTTAGTGCCCGGCTCCGCGCCTGTCGCGTTGCACCTCGTGCAGTCACTTTTCCTGGGGACCTTAATTATTGTCTCGCCGCCCTCCATGGCCAGGAAAAAGGGTATGTCTATCCTTACGTTTACATCCCCGCCTTTTTCCGCGGCGTAGTCGGTGTCATAATCGGTCGCGAAACCCCTGCCGCCGCCCTGAAAAAACATGTCAAAGATGCTCTCAAATCCGCCGCCCTGCTTTTTTCCCCTGCCGCTGAAAATATCGGAGAAGACCGAGTTCATATCAACCCCGCCCGGCCCGGAATAACCCCTGTTCGCGCCCATGTTTGAGAAATCAAAACCCGACGCGCGCGCATTCTTAATCGAGTCGTATTTTTCCCTCTTTTTGGCATCCGAGAGGGTATCATACGCCTCGTTCATTTCCTTGAACTTTTCCTCAGCCGCCTTATTGCCCGGATTGGCGTCAGGATGGTATTTTTTCGCCAGCGCCCTGAAGACCTTTTTTATCTCCGCTTCAGAGGCATTTTCAGGAACGCCGAGCAATTTGTAATAATCTTTTATCGGCATAACGCTTCACCGTATGTAGTGCTCAAATTTCAAGTTCATAAGTTTCAGGTTTTATTCTAACTACAAATTACCAATTACCGTCTTTCATACAGGGTGCTGCAAAAAAAACGCCGCGGCTTTTAGGGCCGCGGCGCTTTAACAGCATTACATCATATCCATTCCACCGCCCATTCCGCCCATTCCGGGCATGCCGTGCGGGCCTTCTTTTTTCTCCGGTATGTCGGTTATAAGCGTCTCTGTCGTAAGCAGCATAGCCGCTATGGACGCCGCGTTTTGAAGCGCCGAGCGCGTAACCTTTGTCGGGTCAATAACGCCCGCCTTGACAAGGTCCTTGATGGCGCCGTCATTCGCGTCAAAACCCGAGCTGAGCTCCTTTACAGCCAGCACCTTGTCAACAATAACAGCTCCATCATAACCCGCGTTCTGAGCCAGCTGCTTTATGGGCGCCTCAAGCGCTTTTTTGATTATCTTCACGCCGACAGCCTCTTCCGCGTCATCTGGCTTCAGGTTATTAAGCACGAGCGAGCTGCGTAAAAGCGCCACGCCGCCTCCGGGCACTATGCCTTCCTCAACAGCCGCCCTTGTCGCGTGAAGCGCGTCATCAACGCGCGCCTTTTTCTCTTTCATCTCGGTCTCTGTCGCGGCTCCCACATTAATAACAGCCACGCCGCCGGATATCTTGGCAAGCCTCTCCTGAAGCTTTTCCTTGTCATAATCCGATGTTGTCTCCTCTATCTGTGCCTTAATCTGCTTGGCCCTCGCGTCTATATCTTTTTTGTTCCCGTTGCCCTCAACAATGGTCGTGTTCTCCTTGTCAACCGAGACTTTCTTTGCCTGGCCAAGGTCATTTATTGTCGCCTTCTCAAGCTTCATTCCCGTCTCTTCGCTTATCACCCTGCCGCCCGTCAGTACGGCTATGTCCTCAAGCATGGCCTTGCGCCTGTCGCCGAATCCCGGCGCCTTAACCGCAACGCACGAGAATGTGCCCTTAATCCTGTTGACAACAAGCGTGGCAAGCGCCTCTCCCTCAATATCCTCCGCGATTATAACAACCGGCCTTCCCTGCTGAACGACTTCCTGCAGTATGGGAAGAAGGTCCTTCATGTTTGATATCTTTTTGTCATGGATAAGAATATAGGGGTTCTCCACCTCAGCCGTCATTTTGTCGGGGTTTGTGACAAAATAAGGGGAGATGTAACCCTGGTCAAACTGCATCCCTTCCACAACCTCAAGCGTTGTCTCTATTCCCTTGGCCTCCTCAACGGTTATTACGCCGTCGTTTCCGACTTTTTCCATCGCGTCGGCAATCAGCTTTCCTATCTCTTTGTCATTATTAGCCGAAATGGTCGCTACCTGCGCTATCTCGTTTTTATCCTTTACCTTCTGCGATACCTTCTTAAGCTCAGCCACAACAGCCTCTGTCGCCTTTTCAATTCCCTTTTTAACGGGCATCGGGCTTGTTCCTGCCGTAATGTTCTTGAGCCCCTCTCCGTAGATTGCCTGGGTAAGTATTGTCGCCGTGGTTGTCCCGTCCCCGGCAATATCGGACGTCTTTGACGCCACCTCTTTCACAAGCTGGGCTCCCATGTTTTCAAACGGGTCCTCAAGGTCAATCTCTTTCGCGATAGTCACGCCGTCATTCGAGATTACGGGTGAGCCGTACTTCTTGTCAAGGACCACTGTCCTTGCCCTCGGGCCGAGCGTCGCCTTTACCGCGTTAAACACCTTTTCAATGCCCCTTTGAACCGATTTTCTTGCGTCTTCACCGAACTTCAACTGCTTTGCCATATCCTTTATACCTCCTTGTTTTGTTTTAAAGGGCTCTTAGACTGCCCTGGGTTTTTTTCGTTTGATTACTCAATAACGGCAAGAACATCCTCTTCTGTCATAACGAGGTGCTCAACATCGTCAATCTTTATCTCTGTCCCGCCGTATTTCTGATACAAAATCTTCTCCCCTACCTTAAGGTCCATGGCCTTTCTCTTTCCGTCCTCAAGCACCTTTCCCGGGCCTACCGCGATAACCTCTCCCTTTGACGGCTTTTCTTTTGCCGTATCAGGGATGATTATCCCGCCTTTCTTCACTTCTCCCTCTTCCATCGGTTTTACAATTACATGGTCTCCAAGCGGCCTCAACTTCATAATTCTTGTTCCTCCTTTCAGATTTGAATGAATTTTTATTTCTTTTTCTCCTTGTCATCAACAACCTCATACTCTGCGTCAACAACCCCGTCATCTTTTTTTTCACCGGCGCCCTCTCCTGCCCCGGCGCCCGCGTTTTCCTGCCCCGCTGCCCCGGGCTGCGCCTTTGCGTTCTCATACATCTTTGTGGAGACAGCGTGCCACTTTTGCGTAAGCTCTTCTATGCCTTTTTTCAGCTCCTCCGCAGGCGCGTTGTTTTTAAGCTGTTCCTTGAGCCTGTCCGCGGCTTCCTGCAGTTCCTTCTTCTCGCCTTCCCCCACCTTGTCTCCCACATCCTTGAGCGTCTTCTCCGCGTTATAAACCATGGAGTCAGCCTGGTTCTTTACGTCTATCTCCTCTCTCTTCTTTTTGTCCTCCTCAGCGTGCGCTTCGGCTTCCTTTACAATATTTTTAATCTCTTCCTCTTTCAGCCCTGACGAGGCTGTTATTGTTATCTTCTGCTCTTTTCCCGTCGCCATATCCTTTGCCGAGACGTGAAGAATTCCGTTGGCGTCTATGTCAAATGTCACCTGCACCTGCGGGACTCCCCTCGGCGCGGGCGGAATACCGTCAAGATGGAACCTGCCTATGGTTTTATTGTCGCGCGCCATGTCCCGTTCGCCCTGCTGCACATGAATCTCAACGCTCGTCTGGTTGTCCGCCGCAGTTGAGAATGTCTCTGTCTTCTTTGTCGGTATTGTCGTGTTCCTGTCTATGAGCCTGGTAAAAACCCCGCCGAGCGTCTCTATGCCGAGCGAGAGCGGAGTCACGTCAAGCAGAAGCACGTCTTTCACCTCTCCCTGAAGGACTCCCGCCTGGATTGCCGCGCCTATCGCGACAACCTCATCAGGATTGACCCCCTTGTGAGGCTCTTTTCCGAATATCTTTTTCACAAGCTCAACAACAGCCGGCATCCTTGTCATTCCGCCCACAAGGACCACCTCGTCAATCTGCGAGGGCTCAAGCCCGGCGTCTTTCATTGCCTGTTTGCACGGGCCGACCGTCCTTTCAATAAGGCTGCTCACAAGCTGCTCCAGCTTTGCCCTTGTCATTGTAAGCACAAGGTGCTTGGGCCCGTTCGCGTCCGCTGTTATGAAGGGCAGGTTTATTTCCGTCTGCGCCGTTGAGGAGAGTTCTATCTTCGCCTTTTCAGCGGCCTCTTTCAGGCGCTGCAGCACCATCCTGTCCTTCGCGAGGTCAATGCCTTCCTGCTTCTTAAACTCGTCTATAATCCACTCCATCACGGTCTGGTCAAAATCATCTCCGCCAAGGTGCGTGTCTCCGTTTGTTGACTTTACCTCAAAGACACCGTCGCCTATCTCAAGGACGGATATGTCAAATGTGCCGCCTCCAAGGTCATAAACCGCGATTTTTTCATTTTTCTTCTTGTCAAGGCCGTAGGCAAGCGACGCGGCTGTCGGCTCATTTATTATCCTAAGCACCTCAAGCCCCGCTATCCTTCCGGCGTCTTTTGTGGCCTGGCGCTGGGAGTCATTGAAATACGCGGGCACGGTAATGACTGCCTGCGTAACCTTTTCACCGAGGTAAGCCTCAGCGTCGGCCTTTAATTTTCCGAGAATCATTGCCGATACTTCGGGCGGGCTCAGCTTTTTTCCGTTTATATCAACATAAGCGTCCCCGTTATCAGCGGCAATTACCTTATAAGGAACCTTGGAGAGCTCAGAACCCACCTCAGAGAACTTTCTTCCCATGAATCTCTTTATGGAGAATATGGTATTCTCAGGGTTGGCGACTGCCTGCCTCTTTCCCGGAAGCCCGATAACCCGCTCTCCCGCCTTTGTAAAACCGACAACCGAAGGTGTGGTCCTATTGCCCTCGGCATTTACTATGACCTTTGGTTCCTTTCCTTCCATAACAGAAACACACGAATTTGTCGTTCCCAGGTCAATCCCGATAACCTTTGCCATTGTTTATTCTCCTTAAATTGCCGCACTATGCGTTTTTTTTTATAGAAACAACCACATAAAAATAAGCAATACCCGTGCCATAGATTTCACCCCTTTAAAATATAGTTTTTTTATTTGACGGTTTCATAATAGAAC
>DSBP01000265.1 GCA_011049465.1 bacterium
CTTGAGGTGGGCCGGGGCAGGCAGCGGAGAAATTTCGCCGATTTACATCGGCGGTGAGCCCGGTCAGATGCAGACTCGTGAATGGCCGCGATTAGGCTTGCGCGGGTTTTAGGGCGGCAACTCTTATGCAGGGCACAGGTGTTTGGGATGGCGTAGATTAGCGCATGACACAGACGCGCCCTGGGTTCTCGACGAAATTTTCCGCTACCTACCCCGTCCTGCGTCAGTGTGTGTTGCGGCAAAGGTTGTTTAGCAGCCAGTAAAAAACAAGATTAAATATCGATGTGTTGTTTTCGTAGGGGCGATTCACGAATCGCCCAAAGCGGGTTTTCCGGGTTTGTACTAACTTTAAACTTTAAAATTTCAGTTTTCAGTTGTAGTACTTGATGCTGCCAGCCCCGTCCTGCGATGGTTGCACGTTACTCCAATACTTGTTTAGAAGCCTGCAAAAACCGGTTCGTTTCTTTTGCCGTCCACTTGTAAATTGCAAATTCCAAATTTAAACTGTTTTATTGGATTCCTGCAAAGGCCGAAATACGCCGTCGCAACTGAGGGGTTTCGGTTCACGCGGCTGTTTTATACCACACGTTCATGCTCTCTATTTTACCCGATATGTTTGTGTTGTTTACCGCTGTGCCTGTATATTTATATCCTTTTTTCGCGAATGTTGAGTTCATTCCCGCTGACAGGGCCCTTGCTATGGTAAAAAAAGTTATGTATTTCTCCGCCGCGGCTTCTTTTTCCATTTCATCAAGAAGCATTACGGCTATGTTGTTTCCGCGGGCGGAAGGAAGCACGGCGAAATCCGTCATTTCAACGGCCCTCGCCTCAATGTCTTTTTCGGCGGAAGACACGGCAATTATTTTTCCGTCAAAGGACACTTTGAAATATGATATATTTTCCCCCATGGTTTTTCTTATATATGATTCGTCGTGGATGGGAAACGGGTATGTGGCGAAGACCTCCCTGTATATTGCGGCAAGGGCAGGGGCGTCTTTTTCAGAAGCCTGTGATATTATAAATTTATCCGGACTTTCAGGTGAATCGGTTTTCCGTGCTTTATTCCGGGCGGCGGAAAGTATGGAACTTATTTCCTGCCCGTCCGGATTATTTTCTCTGTCTTTTGAAAGGAACTTTGACATGAAAGAGAGGCCGGTGAGGCCGTTAAAGTACCCGGGTATGGACGCTTCTTTTTTAAAATTATAAGGGGTAAAAAACTGTTCAAATTTGGAGGGGGTTTTGCAGAATATCTTTGTATATTTGTTTTTAGACGCGAGGGTTTCCATCTCTTTGATTATCGCGGGCATATCCAGGCGTGAAAGTTTCATAAGGTATATCCTGTTATTGTGAGGGCCGTGCTGTATTACGGAAGAACCCAGAGTTTCAATTATATCAGGTTTCAATTTTGTGCCTCCTTATGCTCTGCCCGGAAATTTCAGTGAGAGTGTGATAAAAAGCAGCGCGGAAAAGAGTATCCCGAAAAATACACTGCTGATTCCTGTGGACGCAAGCGCGGAGGGAAGTTTAACCGCGCCTGTCTCAAGAAGGACGGTGAGAGTGCCTCCGCCAAGCATGCCCCACAGCGCGCCGGTTGAGCTTGATTTTTTCCAGAAGTAAGCTCCAAGGGTGGGGACAAAAAGCCCCGCGACCATGAAAGAGTAGGCGTAAAGTATGGCGTCAAGAACCGTGGTAAAACTGACTGCTATAACGACAGAGACAATGCCGATTAAAAGGGTGGCAAAACGTGAAAGCCTGATCAGTGTCTTTTCATCAGGTTTTCGTTTAAGCAGGTATTTTTCCGCTATATCATTTACAAAATTGCCGGATGAGGCCATAAGGCAGCTGTCGGCCGTGGACATAATGGCCGAAAAATAAGCGGCAATTACTATTCCCGCTATTCCAAAAGGAAGGACTTCCCTGATCAGCAGGGGCATTCCCATTTCGGGGTCAGCTTCGGGAAAAAATACCCTGGCGCACATTCCAAGAAATACGCCCGCGAAAGCCATTATTGGATATTCAAAAACCCCGGCTATAAGCCAGGCTCTTTTGGCCTCTTTTTCCGTCCTGCACGCGTACATCCTCTGGTAGAGCGTCATGGCGATAAGCCAGATCGGGATTATTGTAATCATCCAGTTAAAGAATTCCACAGGAGCGATATTTGTAAGGGAAAAGAATTCGGACGGCAGATTCGCGGTGAGTGTTGAAAAACCTCCAAGCTTTATCAGCGTGAGGGGGATGGCGAAAAGCAAAAGGCCGGCCAAAAGAATAACCCACTGGAAATAGTCAGTATATACAACGGCTTTTAAACCGCCTATTACCGTGTAAAGGATTGTAATAAACGCTATTATTAAAACAGCGAAAAAAACAGGGTCCATTCCGAACGGCGCGCCGGGAATAAGCGTGGCTGATGCCAGCTTGGCGCCCGCGAGAACCTGGGCTCCTGTAAATCCAAGATATCCTATGCCTGAGATTAAAGCCGCGACAGCCGCCACTTTGTTGTTAAACCTGAATCGCAGAAAATCGGGATAGGTAAACATAGCCTGTTGTTTGTCCACTTTTTTTATTACGGGGATGATAAAAACCGCAGTAAGCCACGCTCCGACAAGGCCCGTAAAAAGCAGCCAGCTGCCTGACAGGCCCATGACGAAACCGAGCCCGCCGAGCCCTATGGAAAAACCGCCGCCTACATCTGTCGCGACTATTGAGAGGGCCACGTGCCGGGATTTTAAGCTTCTGCTGCCTATGTAGTAATCTTCCTTATTTTTATTCCTTCTGAAGTGATAGTATCCTACAGCAAGAACTCCTGCCATGTAAAGCCCGAAAATAATGTAGTCAACGGGATGCATATTTTTTCCTCCTTTTTGCGCGTTCGTTGGTTTTAGGGGTAAGAGATATTGTTGTGTCATAGTCGTCGATAAGGTTCGCGATTCCCGTGGATTTATATTCGCTTGCGCCCTCCAGCTGCAGTTGGAGCCTGCAGCCGGCGCATTTGCGGTCGCAAAAAATTGCCTCATAAGAATCGGGTTCTTTATATGTTGTTATAACGCCCTCATAATTTCTCAGGATGACTTTATTTGTTGACCAGGAAATAAGGTAATTGGGCATTACGGGTATTTTTCCGCCTCCTCCGGGCGCGTCAATTACATATGTGGGGACAGCAAGGCCGCTTGTGTGGCCGATTAAGCCCTCGATAATTTCTATTCCCTTGCCGACAGGGGTCCTGAAATGGTCAAGCCCTTCGGACATATCGCACTGGTATATGTAATAGGGGCGCACCCTGTTTTGCACAAGCTTATGGACAAGAGTCTTCATTATTCTTAAGCAGTCGTTTATTCCGGCTAAAAGAACGGTCTGGTTTCCGAGCGGAATTCCCGCGTCAGCGAGTTTTGCGAGCGCTTCTCTTGCCGAGGCTGTCAGTTCCCGGGGATGATTAAAATGAGTGTTTATCCACAGGGGGATATCCCGGTGTTTTTTCAGCACCTTAATCAGCTGGTTTGTAATTCTGTAAGGCAGGACAACCGGGGTTCGCGTGCCTATTCTTATTATCTCAATGTGGGGGATTTTTTTCAGTTCGGTAAGTATCCAGTCTATGTAGGAGTCCTGCAGAAGAAAGGGGTCTCCGCCGGAGAGGAGAATATCGCGTATGGCAGGAGTGTTTTTTATATAATCGATTCCTTTTTTAATTGTTGCTTTTGTGGGAATAAAATCAATATCGCCGACTTTTCTTTTGCGGGTGCAGTGGCGGCAGTACATTGAGCAGGTATTTGAAACAAGAAAAAGGACCCTGTCGGGATAACGATGGGTTATACCTTCAACGGGTTTGTCTTTGTCCTCGGCAAGAGGGTCGGCCATATCATAGCTGTTTATTGTAAGCTCGCTTATTGAGGGGACCGACTGTTTGAACACAGGATCGTTCTCCGGGTCTTCTATATTTATCAGGGAGAGATAATAGGGTGTTACGGACATCGGAAATTTGGACAATGTCTGCTTGATGCGCGAGGCCTGTTTTTTTGAAAGAGTAATTCCGAGGAGTTTTTGAAGGGTCCCTATATCCCGCACAGAATGAGCCAACTGCCACTTCCAGTCATGCCAGCGTTTTTTTGATGTCCTGTTCTCGATTTTATAGTGAAGTTCTTTTTGCTGACTATTCATTCGGCGCTCTCCTGTTATTATTGTTTTTACCATAACACACATCACATATTTGTCAAGGCAGAGGAAAAAATCTTTTTAAAAAAAACACTTGACAAAGCATGACAAATATTGTATAGTTATGACAAAAGATGACAAGGCATGACAAAGAACGACAGAGAAGCAAAAGAGGCTGAAAAATCAGGAAATTAAGGAGGCTTAAAAATGGCGCAGGAAATAATGACAATAGAAGAGGTGGCAAATTACCTCAAGGTAAACATCCGGACGGTTTACCGCATGTTAAAGGAAAAGGAGATACCCGCTTTTAAGGTGCGCAACCAGTGGCGCTTTAAAAAAGAGGAGGTTGACGGATTTATTAAAAAGCACTACGGAGCGCCGGCGCAGGGCATTGAGGATACTTATATAGAGGAGCCGGGCTTTATGGCAGCGGCTGAAAACGAGCGCACAATAGGCGTGCCTGTTGTGGGGAGCGCGGCCTGCGGAACGCCGATACTCGCGGAGGAGAATATTGAAAACATGATTTCTGTATCAACAAGGGTGGCAAAGCCGCCTTTTCGTTACTTTTTTCTCAGGGCAAAGGGCGATTCCATGAATCTTGCGGGAATAGATGACGGCGCGCTTGTGCTTGTGAGGCAGCAGAACACAGCCTCTGACAGGGACATAGTTGTGGCGTTAATTGATGACGAGGCCACGATAAAGGAATACAACGTATCAGGCAGCGCCGTGGTATTAAAACCATTGTCAACAAACAGGGAGCACAGTCCCATTGTAATGTCGCGTAATTTTATAATTCAGGGAGTGGTTATTACAACCATTCCCGGAAACGCGTAAATAAAGGAGGAGAACAATGTCGCCATTCAGGGTAAGCAGCGTGAGCAGTGAAAACAGGTTCAGGGTTCAGTACGGATGGAAGTGCGGGGACAAAAAAGGAGCGTTTATAAAACCCGCGGGTTTAAAGGCGCCGGCGCGCGGGACAGAGGCGTATAACGGGTTTTTGAAAAAACTGTACTCGCTTGTGCTCGGCAAGCAGGTCGAGGTGGGAGAGGTGGTAAATTTTTCAAACGGGACGCTTCTTTGCAGGGTTTATTATAATGGAAGGGAACTCAGGGACTATTTTTCGGAATATAAAAATTAAAAAACCCTTAAAGGGAAAATATAGAGGAGGTTACAGATATGAGCAGTGAAAAGAAAAAGGCTTTGGAAATGGCAATCTCGCAGATTGAGAAGGAATTCGGGAAGGGCGCGATTATGAAGCTTGGCATGACGCCGGCCGCTAAAATTGAGTCAATTGCCACGGGCGCGCTTTCGCTTGACCTTGCGCTTGGCGGCGGAGGAGTGCCGCGCGGCAGGGTAATAGAGGTTTACGGCCCTGAATCATCGGGCAAGTCAACGCTTGCCTTAAATATTGTGGCGCAGTGCCAGAAGACCGGAGGGTCAGCCGCGTATGTTGACGCGGAAAACGCTCTTGACGCCGAGTACGCGAAAAAAATCGGAGTAAATGTTGACGAGCTGCTTGTGTCACAGCCGGATACCGGGGAGCAGGGGCTTGAGATAGTTGAGACCCTGGTCAGAAGCGGAGCGGTTGATGTCATAGTCGTGGACTCTGTGGCAGCTCTTGTTCCAAAGGCTGAGATAGAGGGGGATATGGGAGATTCGCACATGGGGCTTCAGGCAAGGCTCATGTCCCAGGCATTGAGAAAGCTGACATCCATAATAAGCAAGTCAAAGGTGGTGGTGATATTCATCAACCAGCTCAGGGAAAAGATAGGCGTTATGTTCGGAAACCCCGAGACAACGCCGGGCGGCAGGGCGCTTAAATTCTATTCTTCGGTCAGGATAGACGTAAGAAGGATAGAGACCTTAAAGGAAGGCGAGGTTTTTGTTGGAAACAGGGTAAGGGCAAAAATAGTGAAAAACAAGGTTGCTCCGCCGTTCAGGGAGGCGATATTTGACATAATTTTCGGCAGGGGAATATTAAGGGAGGCGGCCACGCTTGAGGCGGCTGTTGAAAACGGAGTGGTTGAGAAGTCCGGTACCTGGTATTCCTACAGCGGCGGAAAGCTCGGCCAGGGAAGGGACGCGGTGGTCAGGTACTTAAGCGACCATGAGCCCATACTTGACGAGATAGAGAAAAAGACGAGGGAAGCCTATTTTGGAAGGACGAATCTGGATGTTATTGATAACGCGAAAAAAGAGGCGGCAAAGGATAAAAAAACAAACGTGACTCCGTTTAAGGACCTAAAAGCCAAACCGCCTGCGGATAAAGCGGTAAACAGCTGAAAATAAACCCCTTTCTACAACCGGGCCCTTTTAAGGGCCCGGTTTTTTTCTTTCTATAATTTATGTCAAAAATCGCTTTCAAAAACGTCTAAATCTTATATAATGTGGAAGGTCACAAATTACACCGGAGGCTGAGATGAAAAAAGTTTTAAAGATTTTCGCGGTAATTACCGTGTTGTTTGTTGTTGTTTTTATAGGCGCGCTTGCTTCAATACCTCTCTGGTTACCTTTTGATAAAGTTAAGGATTACGCGGTAAAAGAGCTCTCTGAGATGACAGGGCGGGAGATAGGGATTGAAAAGGTGGATTTTAACATCCTGAAGGGATTTGAGATACGTGGGTTTTACATCAGGGAATCAAAGCGCTACGGCGACAGGATGTTTATCAAGGATGACTATGTGGTGCTCAAATATAACCTGTTCGCGCTTTTAAGGCGCGATTTGGTAATACACCAATTTGAGCTCAACAGCCCATATATTCAGGTGATAAAAGAGACGGATACAAGGTTCAATTTCACGGACATAATGGATACCATGAACGCGCGCAGGGCAGCTGCTGAAAAAGCAGCTGTGGCCAAAGGCGCGCCGGTTAAGCAGAAAAAAGAAGCGGCTCCGGTGAAAGAAAAAAACGATAAAAAGCCGCCCATTAACAATATAATAGTGACAAGCGTAAAGATAAGAAACGGCAATTTTGTCTATGTTGACTACTCATCCCCGCAGACAACTTCCGTAAAGATAGAAAACCTCAATTTCGCCATGGATGACCTGATAACTGCCGCCATAAAACCGGTCTCCATAAGCATGTCATGCCTCGCCATATACAACGAGTTCAAAATACCCGTATCCCTTAAATCCGAGCTGAAGGGTGATTTTCTCAAGGGGCTGATTGACATAAAACTGAACCCGCTCTCAGTGGGAGGCATAAACACCACAGGGGGCATTAACATCGGGGCAGCCGGGGCAATAAAGGGCAGGCTTGTATCTGTTTCAAACACAAAAAAAATGTTTGAAATTCTCCCGGATGACCTTGCCGCGAAAGTTAAGGATACAGACGCTTCCATAGACGTCGTCAACACGCTTGACTTCGCGCTCGCTAAGGGAAAGCCGGCATTCAAGAATACGCTGGAGCTTAAAAACGGCACGCTCGCGCATAAGGGGAAAAAAGTGGCCGAGGCATTCAGCGCGAAGTTTGACATCACAAACGCTTACAACGCCAAAGGCAGCGTGAAAATGAAGCTTGCGGGGCAGGATGTGAGCATAAACCTTACGGGCGAAAACGTCAACATACCCGCGGCAAGCGTTTACAGGGTCGATGTCCATTCGCCTAAGCTTGCTGTTGAATACCTGCTCGCGATGTTTCCGCAGAAGGAAAAGCCGAAAAAAGAGGAAAAGAAGGTTTTAACAGAGCAGGAGAAGAAGCTTAAGGCAGCCGCTGACAAGGCAAAGGCAGAGGAGACCAGAAAGGCGCTTCTCAAACTTCAGGGAAAGGCCTCGCCGGGTGTTTATCTCAATTTGAGGGCCGACTCAATTTTTTACAAAGACATCACAATAGGCAGGACCATATCAAACATAAGGTTTGTGTCAAATAAGCTGACCGCGGAGACATCCATAAGCGCTTATCAGGGGAACATTAATAACAACATTACGATGGACATTGAAAAGGAGACATATTCAACGAGCGCGCTTGTCAAGGGTGTTATTGTGGACAGGCTCATAGATGACATGATTGCCGTACTGCCGAAAGATGAAAAGAACAAAAATAAGCGCAGCCTTCTTGATGACATAAAGGGAAAGGTTTATGGAAACGCAAACATGAAGATGAACCTTTCCGGCGCGACATTCAGGGATGTACCCAGGACCATAAAAGGAAGCGGCAATATAGACATTAAAAACGGCAGGCTCAAGGCCCTTGATATGGGAAAGGATTTGGCAAAAAATATTGGCGCTTCTTTTCTCGCTCAGGATATGGACTTTGACACCATCTATGCCGATTTTTCCATGGCAGGAGGCAGGATTGACATTAAGAACATGAAGATGCAAAACGGCGAGCGCGGTGAAAAGGGCGACATAAGGATACGCGGGCAGGGGTACACGACAGTTGATAGGGCGATTGACATGCGGGTTGAAACGGATATCAGCCCGGGCGAGTCAAAAAATGTCCTCGCTTTTGTCGAGAGAAACCTGGGGCTCAAAGACGCGTCATACGCTGTCGGCGCTGACGGATGGCTGCCTTTTGATTTCAGGATATACAATACGCTTGAGTCCAAAAAATATGATTACAACCAGAAAAGAATGGTGGATAATATCACAAGAAACCTGAAAAAGAGGGCAGAGCAGGAAGCCGGAAAGTTCCTGGAAAAAGAGGGGACAAAACTGCTTGAAGGGCTCTTTAACAGGTAAGGAGGGGAAAGAAATGTATGAAGCTCTGAAAAACGTCAAATGGCTGGGGCATGCCTCGTTTAAAATAGAGGCAGAGGGAAAGGTTATTTACATTGACCCCTTTAAAATAAAAAACCCCACGCCTGCGGACGCCATACTTGTTACGCATGAGCATTTTGACCACCTATCCCAAAATGACATTAACGCGCTGGCAAAGAAGGGAACCGTTATAGTGTGCCCGGCCAAAGCAGCCAAGGAACTTCACGAGTGCAGGCCGAGAAAAATAAAGAAGGGTGAAATTCTTGAGCTGGGATGGGTAAAAATTGAAGCTGTAGCAGCGTATAATATAAACAAGGATTTTCACGGAATAGACACGGACAAGGCCGGTTACCTGATTGATTTTGGAGGATTCAGGTATTATCACGCCGGAGACACGGATTTTATCCCTGAGATGAACACCCTGAAAAACGTGAATGTCGCGCTTCTCCCTGTGGGCGGCACTTATACAATGAACGCAGCTGAGGCGGCCCAGGCAGCTGCCGTGATAGGCGCGGATGTATCTGTGCCCATGCACTGGGGAACCATAATAGGAGCGAGAAAAGACGCTGAGGAGTTTAAGAGGATTCTTGGGGACAAGGCAGAGATACTTGAAATATCGGCATAACTTAAGAAAAAAATGGTGGGCCCTGTAGGACTTGAACCTACGGCCAACAGATTATGAGTCTGCTGCTCTAACCAACTGAGCTAAGGGCCCACGGAGTAAAGTTATAATAGTTTTTTTGAGAAAAAAAGTCAAGCCCAATTATTCGGCGTTTCGAAGGCTGAAAACAAAAAACAAAGGGGATTACATGCTGTCGCAGGAACAAAAGAGAGAGCTTTTAAAGCTTGCGAGGAATACAGTGGAGGAATTTGTAACAAGGGGGATTATTCCCCGCTATGAGGCTGTTGACCCCCTGTTTAAGGAGAAGAGAGGGGCTTTTGTGACTCTTCACAATAAAGGGAAACTGCGGGGGTGCATAGGGATTATTGAGGGAGTTCAGGAACTTTTTAAAACAATAATAGAGATGTCAATCGCGTCAGCGACAGGCGATCCCAGGTTCGGGCCCGTGACAGCCGGCGAGATTAAGGATATAGACATAGAAATATCGGTATTGTCGCTGAAAAAAAGGGCCGGTTCTTACACTGAAATTGAGCTTGGAAAGCACGGCGTCATTGTCAAGCGGGGCTCAAGAAGCGGCGTGTTTTTGCCGCAGGTTGCGCTTGAGACAGGCTGGAGCCTTGAGGTTTTTATGGAAAATCTCTGCGAAAGCAAGGCGGGCCTCCCTAAAACAGCCTACAAGGACAGGGATACTGAGATATACGTATTTGACGCGGATGTTTTCGGGGAGAGAGGCGAATTTTTATAACCCGTTTGTAAAAATAACCGGCAGCCGGGCCGGCTAAGGCATCAGGCGCAGCCGCTGCAGAAGAAGTTCCGGTTCCTTGAGTTCGGGGGCAAGCATGATGGTTTTTTCAAGCAATTCTATGGCAGAGGCATAATCACCGGACCGTAAAGCTGAAAGAGATTCATGATAATAATAATCGGGAGGCTTAAGCATATTTCCGGCGAAGCGTCGAAGAACGGGCAAGCTTTCCGCCTGCTTTCCGGAGCGCAAAGAAGCTTCCAGCCCTTTAATGTATAATCCCAGATTTTTTATACTGCCGATATCTCCCTCTCCCGGTGTTTCGGACCAAAGCTGCGAAAGCACGGCCTCATAGTTAAGATTCCACATGTTCATTGCCGCGGCTGACAATGATTTTTTTAAAATTAAAAAGGAAGAAACTTCTTCAGGCGAAGCAATGGTATGTTCTATGAGCGCTATGGTTTCCGTGGATTTTGTTTTTGTGTTGTAAAAATAGGTTATTTTCGCGCCGCTCAGTACATTAAGCAGCTGTTTCCTGTAAGTATAAGGCGCTAAAATAAAAACTTTTTCAGGGGACTCGGGGTTATCATATGCGCTTTTTGTCCTAAGATATGTCTCATAGGCGCCGTAAGGGAAAAGCTCGTGTATTACAAGGCAGTTTTTGTTACAGCGCGCATTAATATGGCTTGAAATTTCCTTGTGTATCAAAGGGTTGTTGTTTTGTATGCCCCACTCGGTAAAATAATAAAAAACAGTATTGATGCTCAACAGGGATGACACTATAAGTAAAATGTAAAATTTGCGCTTATTCAGCATTGTTCCGGCAAAAATACCTGAAATAATAATCACAAACGGGAGGAGCATTATGTGGCGCCAGTGGTGGTCCAGCCCTCCTGAAAATAAGACAGTGAAAAGAGAAAATATGAACCCGGCAAGTATGATTCTTGTGTTTTTATCCCTCAGGGAGGATACAAGAATGACAAGGCCGCCAAGCAGGAAAAAAAACTCGGAAAAATTAAGAATCGGCCGTGTTTTGACAAAAGCATTTGACGTAACAAGAGGCGCGGTAAAAAAAAGGAAAATATTCGCTATTCTTTCAAAAACAGCCGGGCCCGGGGTATTGTCCGGCCGGGACGCCTGCGAAAGCGCCCAATTTAAAGTTTCCGCATTCGTGAAATTTAAAAAGACAAAAAACAGAAAAAGGAATGAAAGCGGCAGCGACGAAACAAGGAGGTTTCTTTTTCCGAGCCGTTCCCTGTGCTCAATAAGCGCATATATGAATAACGGTATTATCAGGACAAAAGAGGAGTAGGTAAAAAGCCCGGCGGAAAGTGAGAGGAAAAAAAATAAAAAGTTTTTTAATGAGGGGGTTTGTATGTATTTTAGCGCGAGGAAAAAAGAGAGGAATACAAAAAAGGGCACATAAGCGTTTGCAAGGCTCATTCGCGAGAGGAAAAAAGCCCATCCTGAAGCCGCGCAGATAAAAAACATGGCTATTCCGGTTTTTTTGTCTTTAAGTTCTTTTCCCAGAAAAAAAGCAGCAACAGCCGCGGCGGCTGACAGCAGAGCCGGAATCAGCCGGAGAAAGTCAATGTTTTCCCTGATAAAAAGCATAAACAGGGATATAACAGCGGTAGAAAAGTAAAGCAAGGAGGCGCCGAACCGTTTAGAATAGGAAAAAAATTCCTTGTCGCCGGACAGGCGGTGGTAAACCTCGACAATTTCGTTCCGTTCATCGGCTATAAACTCGCCCGGAAAACCGGTTAGATTTACAAAACGCAGC
>DSBP01000348.1 GCA_011049465.1 bacterium
ATTCCAAATTGTAAATTGTCTTCGCTGGAGGTGGGCCGGGGCAGGCAGCGGAGAAATTTCGCCGATTTACATCGGCGGCGAGCCCGGTCAGATGAAGACTCGTGAATATGCGCGATTTTGCTTGCGCGGATTTTAGGGCGTCTTGACCGCTGAGGTGTATTGATGTTTGGGATGGCGTTGAATAGCGCACAACGCAGACGCGCCCTGAGTTCTCGACGAAATTTTCCGCTGCCCGCCCCGTCCTGCGGTAGAGACGGGCCTTGTGCCCGTCTAAGCGTCTTGTCTTTCAGTGTTCGTATTAACCTGCAAATTGAAAATTCCAAATTATAAATTGTCTTTGATTTGCCGTGCTTGAGTGTTTTGTTGTGAAAGTATTTGTAGGCGCAAACTTCAGTTTGCGGTATTTTGAAGCGGTATTTGAAAGGCGCGCGAACTAAAGTTCGCGGCTACAAAGGCGGCTGCTGCGATCTCTTCGTAAGTCCCAAACCGTTTTAAATAAAAACAGGTTTATTTTCCAACCTCTTTATGCTAATATTATTTTATAATGATACTCGGCATAGGGATTGATATTTGCGACATAGCGAAGCTTAAAAGGGCGATTAGGGCCCGGGAAAGTTTTTTGCGCAGGGTTTTCAGTGAGAACGAGATACGCTACTGCTCCGGGAAAAAGGACCCTCTGCTCCATTACGCGGGGCGTTTTGCCGTTAAGGAGGCTTTTATAAAGGCTGTGTCGGTCGATAAGTCCATGCGGCTTAATGAAGTGGAGACGCAAAACGATAAAAACGGGAAGCCTGAGATAATAATGAACGCTGTAATAAGAGCGGCTTTGAAAAAAAAGAGTGCAAAAAGGGCCATGATAAGCATAACGCACACAAAAACAGCTGCTGCGGCTGTCTGCGTAATAAGCTGAAAAAGGGGTGAGCTTTTGTATCTTGTGACTTCTGCTGAGATGAAGGCAATAGACGCCGAAACCATTGAGAGTTACGGCATACCGGCTGTGGTGCTTATGGAAAACGCCGGAGCAAATGTCGTATCTGCCATGGGGCGTGAGATTGGCGGGGCGGTTTTCAAAACCGTCAACATATTCTGCGGGCAGGGAAACAACGGGGGGGACGGTTTTGTCGTCGCGAGGCACTTAAAGAGCGAAGGCGCGTACCCGAGAATATTTTTCGCGGGTGTGCCGGAAAAACTGTCGCCGGAAGCGAAAATAAATCATGACGCCGCGGAAAAGTACGGCATTGAAATCATAAAACTGGCGGAACTGGCGGACGTGGAAAAAAACGCGCATCTTATCAGCTCCTGCGACGCTGTGGTTGACGCGCTCTTTGGCACCGGGCTCGACAGGGATGTGGATGGGCTGATGGCGGGTTTAATTGTGCTGATAAACTCAATCGGGAGATACACCGTAGCGGTTGACATACCGTCGGGTGTTGACGCGGACACGGGCGATATAAGGGGTGTTGCTGTTTACGCGTCACTTACAGTGACATTCGGGCTGCCCAAGGCAGGGATAACAATTTTCCCCGGGCTTGAATACGTCGGAAAACTGATAGTTGCTGACATAAACTTTCCTGTTGAACTGCTCTCAAGGCCGCGGCAGCAGGTGCTGATTACAAAAGAGATAGCTGCGCCGATGCTTCCTTACAGGCATCCTAACGCAAACAAGGGGCACTTTGGGCCGGTTCTTATTATCGGCGGGTCAAAGGGCATGGGCGGAGCCGTGTCGCTCGCGGCAAAGGCCGCCTTAAAAGCGGGCGCGGGTATTGTGACAGCATGCGTCCCTGAGAGCCTTCACGATTCGGTTAAATGCGGCAATGATGAGGTTATTGTCGCCGCGGTAAAAGAGACAGATGACGGTTTTATCTCCGCGCAAAGCTATGAACGGATAATTGAGCTTGCAAATAAGGCGAAAATCGTCGTTATAGGGCCGGGAATGGGGAGAAAACCCGAGACCGCTGAGCTGGCGCGCAGGCTGATACGCGAAATAGACAAGCCCCTTGTCATAGACGCTGACGGAATAAACGCTGTTTCAGAAGACAAAAACTGCTTGAAAAACATTAAAAAAGATGTTATTATTACTCCGCACATTGGTGAGATGTCCGGGCTTTGCGGCGTTTCAATAGAAATGCTGATAAGGGACAAAATCGGGGCATTGAAAGAGTTTGTTGACAGCTTCAAAGTAAATGTTGTCTTAAAGGACGGGCGGTCAATAACAATAGATACGGAAAAAAATATTTACGTGAATACCACGGGCAATTCCGGAATGGCAACGCCCGGAAGCGGCGATGTGCTCGCGGGCGTGATAGCGGCTTTCATGGCGCACGGCCTCATAAGCGTGAGGGCCGCCATAAGCGCGAATTATGCGCACGGGCTCGCCGGGGATCTTTTGCTTAACGAGATAAGCGGTGAGGGAATCACTGCGGGCGACATAGTTAAATATATACCTGTCGCCATAAAAAACATGAAACAATAGGAGGCAACTATGGTTGTGCCGATTCTTCTGATTCTGATGTCGCTGCTCTTTGTCATTATGTGGAGCTGGATAATATCCATTTTTGTGCAGAACGTAAAGCTCAAGAACAGAATCGAAGAGCTTATTAACCAGCCGCTGACAATGGAGCAGAAGGAAGAGCTCGACAACCTTCAGCTTGACCTGGATACAAACGCCTACAGGGCGCGCAACGCGAAGCGTGTGGTGCTTATATTCGGGTTCATCTATGTTGCCACCGTATTCCTACTTGTCTGGCTCAACAGCCGCTACGGGCTTTTTACATACGACGGGCTTCTCTCGAACATGAAACTGACAATGATGATAGTTATTCTCTTCTTCACGCCGGGGTATATCGGCCTTGAAGTGATATCCAATACGGAAGGGGCCTCAGGGGATATAGCCCAGAGGTTGAGGTTCTCCGAAGAGTTAAAACCCGGGGAAGAAGTTGAAGTATAAGCTTTTGGCGGCAATGGCGGTTGCGGCACTGCTCTTTCAGTCATGCGCCACGGCCCGTATTGCGGGCGAGATAATCGATTTCAAGATAACGCCGGAAAAAGGCATAAGGCCGGGAACCATAGTATCGGTTGAGGTGCTGACAACAGCGGCTGTTGAAAAAGTTTATGGATACCTGGATGTTATGGGCTCTCCGAAAATACCGCTGAAATATGATTCTTCAAGGGGCGTCTGGGCCTTTAAATACATGATACCCGTAACATTTGCCGTGCCAAAGGGAGAATTCACCGCAAGCGTTGAGGCTGTAACCAAGAGCGGTGAAAAATATACCGCGAGTAAAAAGGTAAGCACACACTAAGGATTATTGTTTAAACCGCGAGCTGAAAACAAGATGCCGGCTTTTTTTATGCGCGGGCAGGAGGCTGTTAAAAAATGAAAAAAAAGGCTGTTTCAAAAACAAGAGGAAAAAGCGGGAGAGCGCCGAAAGCATCCGGCGCGGCCGGCGCTGCCTTGGAACCGGTAAACCGGAGGAATTATAAGATTGAGGCGGTTATTATAGCCGTGGTTGTGATTGCGGCGGGCGCGGCTGTTTATAAAACAATTGATTATTTTACCGGATGGGGAGACCCTGAAAAGTCCGTAAAAAGGGAGCTTATAAGGGCGGAAAAAAACGCGATAAATAAAAAATACGGGGAAGCGGCGGAAATATACAGAAACATAATCCGGCGTTACGGAAAAACAGAAAAACTGCAGGAGGATGTCAGGCACGCGCGGTTAAACCTCGCGAAGGCCAACAAAGACGCGGAAAACCACCTTGAAGCCATTGCCTTATACGAGGAACTCATCGCTGAATACGCGCAGAACAACAACGACATGCACGCGTGGCTTCTCCTGGAGCTTGGAGAGAGCCACAAGGCCATAATGAGTTTTGACGGCGCCATAGAAGCATACAATACGGTTATTAAAAAATTTCCGGAAAGCGACTGGGCGGCTGAGGCGCTGTTCGGAATAGCGGATACGTATAAGGAAAAAAAGGACATGAAAAATGCCGAAAAATATTACGATGAAATAATAAAAAAATATAAAAAGGGGTTTTTAAGCGCGGAAGCAATGACAAACAAGGCCATACTGAGGGAGCAGGACGGAAAGATAGACGAAGCAGTAAAGATTTACCGGGTCATAGTGGCCGAATATCCTGACATTGTGACCGAATACGCGAAAAGCCGGCTGGACGCGCTTTCGGGCGGCAAAACAAGCGCTTCTGACGCCAGATAAGCGGCAGGCCCGCTTTAAAGGCGGGCGCGCTGACGGCGGATGACAATAATGAGAGAAAATGATTTCATAAAAAGAATAAGAAGCAGTGTTGAACCCTCTAAAAACCCCCTTGTAAAAGGAATCGGAGATGATTGCGCCGTAATCCCCCTTGATAAGTCTCGCCATACTCTCCTGACAACAGACGCGTTTGTCGAGGGGGTTCACTTTAAAAGGGCGTATTTCAGGCCGGAACAGATAGGCGAAAAAGCAATGGCTGTCAATATATCGGATATCTGCGCGATGGGCGGCATGCCGAAATACGCGCTTGTTACCATAGGCTTTCCAAAAAAGGAAAAGCAGGCTTTTATAGACAGGGTCTATTGCGGGATAATAGGCGCGGCAAAGAGATTCAATGCTGATATTGTGGGCGGTGATACTGTGTCATCGCCCTCTCTTTTTATCTCAATAACGGTTTGGGGAGAGGCGGAGAAACGCGAGATAATGATGAGAAGCGGGGCAAGGCCGGGCGACGGGCTGTTTGTGACCGGTTTTCTGGGCAGCTCAGCCGCAGGGCTTGATTTTTTAAAGCGGTTAAAAGCAAGGGCCACCGGAGCAAAGGAACTGCTTGCCGTAAACAGCCATCTTCAGCCGCAGCCAAGGCTGAGAGAGGGGCGTCTCCTGGCAAAGAGCGGCATAGTTACCGCCTGTATTGATGTGTCGGACGGCCTGGTAAATGACACTATGCGCATATGCGGGGAAAGCGGCACCGGCGCGGTAATTTACGCCGAAAACCTTCCTGTATGCGCCTCAACACAGGCCATTGCGTCCCGTTTTGGAAAAGATCCCGTGGATTATGCCCTTTACGGAGGAGAGGATTTTGAACTTCTTTTTACCGTGGGGAAAAAGGATATTGGCAGGCTTGTAAAACTCGCGCGAGCGCGTTCAGTGCCTGTATTCAGGGCCGGGGTTATTACCGCGGGAAAGTCTGTTCTTATAGAAAGAAACGGCAGGAAGAGCAGGCCGGCAGAGGGCGCTATATGGAACCATTTTTAAGGGGGTTTAGAAAAAGAGGAAGGGCCGTCATTACAAAAGGCGAACAGCAGACCTTCGCGCTTGGCGGGAAATTCGCAGCCGGGATTACAGCCGGAGAAAAAACAGCTTTAATAGGCGGGCTCGGCGCGGGAAAGACATGTTTCATAAAGGGGGCGGTAAAAGGGCTCGGCGCCGGGGATTCGGAGGCGTGCAGCCCAACTTTCGCGATTGTAAGGGAGTATAAAGGCCCGGGCCCGGTGATATACCATTTTGATTTTTACAGGCTAAAGGATTTTGCGGAGCTTGAAAATATCGGGTACAGGGACTACCTGAATGACGGGTGCAGTGTGATTTTCGCCGAATGGGCGGACAATATACCGGAGACTTCGCGTGATTTTTCGCGGGCAGTAGTCATTTCGCCGGCGGGAAAAAATTCGCGGCGGGTGGAATTTTACGAAAAAAAGGTGAAAAATAGGTGCTGAAACTGCTGATTGACACGTCAAATAAAGAGGCCGGCGCGGGAGTATACGATTCCGGCAGGTGCCTTTACGAGGAATACGCGGAAGCAGGACGGGCGTATAACAGCATTATAATGGGGCTCATAGACAGGGTCATGGAAAAGGCGGGAAAAGAGGCGGCGGATTTTGACCTGTTTTGCGCGTCGCTGGGCCCGGGCTCTTTTACGGGGATACGGGTGGGAATATCCGTGATGAAAGCTTTTGCCTCGGCGCTTGGAAAGGGTTTTTTCGGAGCTCCGGTGCCGGATATAATGGCGGTAACTGCGGAAAAAGGCTTATTGCCTGCTATTGACGCGGGCAGGGGGGAAGTATATACTGTAGCTGAAAATGGAGAGTATGTCATAATGGAAGAAAATATGTTCTTTTCGCGGTTTTTAAAGGGGCGCAAAGCCGCGCTGCTTTCGTTTGACGCGCGGCTTATAAGCCTGGCGGAAAAAAACAGCGCCGAGTACCGGGTTTTGCCGCGCATTGAATTAAGCGCGTTTAACATACTGGCGGAGAAAAACGGAGCCGCGAATATAAAAGAAGCGGTCTATAAGGCCGGGGCGGTTTATGTCAGAAGGCCCGCTGCGGTTGAAAAAAAAGAGGGGAAAGGTGAAAAAAATGAACAGATTGGGAACAATATTTAAGGCATCGCTGGCTGTGGGAGTGATAGCATTTGTGCTGGAAGTCGCGGGGTATCTGTTGTTTACAGAGGCATATGGGCCGTTTTTCAGCGGGCCCGAAGGAATCGGCGCAGGCATGCTTTTCGGGATAAAGCTGCTGGGAGCCTGCCTTGTCACGGCTTTTTTCATAACGGTATTCTTTGATTTTAGTTATGATTCCCTGCCGGGCGGGTTTCTGAGAAAATCAATAAATTTTTCCTTTATTATATGGGCGCTGCAGGTTCTTCCTGTTTCGCTGAGGCTGCTTATCGCGGGCAGTATAAAGGGCGAGTTTTTCATGCTTGTGGCGGCACAGCATTATCTGATATCGCTCATTCTGGCGCTTGTATTGAGCGGGATTTATATTGAGAGGAAGAGGAAGGCGGATGAAGCGTTGCAGGCAAAAGAGGAGAAGGCAAAAGGAGGAGAAAGCCATGAAAAAAGCGATATTACTCTTTAGTCTTATATTCGTTGTTATTTCAATATCTTTTGCGTCGGCAACGCCTGCGGCGGAGGCGGAAGAGGCGGAAAAGCCCGGAGAGCGTAGGATTTTCATTCAGGTCGGCGCCCTTGAGCAGAAAGACAGGGACAAGTTTATCTTAAGGCGCATGAGCGGGCAGATAGAGTTTTATACCGACGAAAAAACAAACACATACATAAGGACAGAGGGCTCAAAAGAATCTGCGGCAGCCGGCACGTATATTTCGGTGAGAGGGCCGAAAAACGCGAATGCCATACTTGCCAATGCTGTTTATGTTTACAGGGACAAAGATGAGTTTGATGAATTCAATTCCGTGACCCTGGGCGACGGCCCGGCAGAGGGCGCCGGAATATCAGAGGAGAGGGGCGTCGTGCTTGAGCAGGAGAATGTTTTTGAGGCCCTTGACGAGGAGCTCAGGCCGCTGCTGATTGGGAAAGACGGCGGGAAAAAGGTTATGGTGTCGTTTGACGAGGGGACGTACTGGGTTTTTATTGAGAAGAAGGATGAAAAGAACCTTGCGATAGCGGACAGGCTGAAGCTTTACTTTGACAGGAGGCTGTCAGTAAGGCAGAAGTCAATACCGATAAAGATAGTTGCGGACAGGATTAAGGCAGGGTATTGAAGAGCAGTGTGAATTTATGAGCTTATGACTGAAAAAATTCGTGATTCATGATTCGTATTCCTATTAACGACTAAAACCCTTTAGGCGCGGTTTTAAGCTTTTTGTTTTGGGACTTTAAGCGTACCTTCTCCCCTTGCGGGAGAGGGCCGGGGAGAGGGGGCTTGGAAGTTTGCAGTTTGTTTCGGACAAGATTGATAACTGGCTAATGAATCGCAGGGAAGGAGATAGGGGCGAAACCGTTTCACCCCCGCTTATCTTTAAGGCCTGATACGACCGGTTGTGCTTCTTAAGGAGTGAAAAAATCCTGTTTTTATGGGGGTCTCGTTCATACTTGAGGTTTCAGGCTGAAACCTCAAGGCGGATTATGCGAAATGCCATTTATTAATTGTTTTTTTACTTCTGAAGGTGTATCATTGTATTGTAAAAATCACCCAGGAGGTACGGGATGAAAAGGGTTATCCTTTTAGCAAGCGTTTTCATAGTTTTATTTGCGTTATTTTTTTTTCTGTACCAAACACAGAAGCCCGGCGGCAATAACCGATATTTCAACACCTACATCAGCAACTACTATTTATGCAACAAAAATATCGGGTGGTGGGGTGCATAGTTTGGTGTTGAAGAGTGATGGGACATTGTGGGCGGCGGGGCATAATGGGCATGGGGAGCTTGGCACTGGGGAAAATGACAACAGGAATGAATTTGTACAGGTGTTAAGCGGGGTAAGTGAGATAGCGGGTGGTTATGCTTATAGTTTTGCGTTGAAGAGTGACGGAACATTGTGGGCGGCGGGGTGGAATGAGTATGGCCAGCTCGGCACAGGGGATAATAACGACAGGAATGTTTGGACTCCTATATACGGACAGTAAAGAAAGGCAACTGTTGCACCTGCCCTTGCGGCCGGCCGCCGCTAAAGCGGGCTTTCCTCTTTCATCCTTCGGATTTCAGCGGACAAGCCGGCTTCAACCACCTCGCTTTGCTCAGCGTTTTCACCCTATCGGGCCGCGTAGGGACGCTGGAAAATACCACCACAGGGCAGATAGACATAAACGCGGAGTATGGCCATTGAGCCCAATTCCTTTCCTCCTTGGGACGCGGAGAACAGAGTGAAGAGGGTGGAGGATTAAACTAAAGATAGGGAAGAGTGTAAAATTTTGTATATTATACATTATGCGAAATTGCAATTTACTCAATCGACTGAGCAAATTGTATCATTGGTTTATAGCGGAGTTATGAAAATATTTTCTCCGGGTTTAAGAAAAACTGTTCGGCCTCAAGATACTTTATGTCCGTCAAACTTTCCCCCTTTTTAAGGGACACAACAACTTTTTCTGCATTTTTATACCTTTTAGCAAACACATCAAACGACACATGCGCCTTGCCGGGATAGCCGGATTTTACCTCAACAGCAATTATCCGTCTTCCCTTACTTAACACATAATCAACTTCAAAATTCCTTTCACGCCAATAAAACAATTCCCATCCCTCTTCCTGAGCCAGCCAGTACAGCCTGGAACCGACGGCATTTTCAAACAGCCGGCCCTTATAGGGCAGATCCCTGAAGGATTCCTTAAAAGTCCGGTTATTTACCACATTAATGATTGAATTATCAAGCGAAAGTATTTTGGGACTGGAGCTTTTCTGTTTTATTCTGCTTCCGCTGAATTTATCAAGCGGCACAAGGAAAAAGGCATTTGCCATTAACCGAAGATAAAAAGCTATTGTCGTTGTATTTCCGGCATCTTGCAATTGTCCGAGCATTTTTTGATAACTGAATATTTCTGCGGGGTGATGAAGACACAGCGCAAATGCCTGTCTTAATAAAGCGGGTTTTGTCACGGGATTCATAAGCAATACGTCTTTTGCTATTACCGTTTCAATTATGGCGTCTTTTATATATATTTGCCATCTTTTTTCATTCTTCCTGATTTTTGCGGCGCCCGGATATCCCCCGTAATAGATATAATCATTCAGGGTGAATTTAAAAAATTCCCTGCATTCTTTAAAAGACCAGTGGCTATGCCTGTTGATTTCAAACCTTCCGGCGAGGCTTTCTGTCAAACCACGCTGCATTAATAATGATGACGACCCTAAAATTATTATTCTTACCCTTACCTGTTCTCTTTCGTTCTTGTCATAAACATATTTTAACGTATTGCTCCATCCGGGTATTTTTTGTATTTCATCTATTATCAATAGTGTTTCTTTTTTTGTCTCTTTGGCGATTTTCACTGCGGCGTCATTTATTTCCACTATCCAGTTCCTGTTTTCCGCGCCGGGTGCGTCTGCGGTTTTATAAATAGCGGAGCCCTTCCAGTTTTTTTTGAGCTGTAATACAAGCGTTGTTTTCCCTGTTTGTCTCGGCCCAATTAAGGCCTGTATAAATCGCGGGCCTCTTTTTAATTTTTTGGCAAGCGCTTCAAATTGTTTTTTTCTCAAATAAGTTTTTATCATGTTTTAAGGCTATCACATCGCGTTTCTACTGTCAACAATTTACTCAATCGACTGAGCAAATTGTAGTTCACATTATGCGAAATCAGCTTGTTGACGGCGGCTAAAGGCGCGGTGACGACATATGATGGCTCGAAGAACAAGGTTCAAGGCTCAAAGTTCAATGTTCAAAGTTAAAGGCGGAAGGAACGAAGAGGCGTGAGTACCGGAACTGACGTCAAAAAATACCTGAGCGGGCCTTGTTCTACATTGACCATTGAGCCTTTGACCATTGAGCAGGAACCGTCCCTTTTCTGCTATGTTTGTGTAAATACCCCGTAAAAACACTTGACAAAAAGTCCGACTATATGTAAACTTACATTACCATGATAAAAAGAACATTCTGGTTAAGAAAAATAGACGAGTTGTTCAGAAAAAGAAGCGTTATCTGGCTGTATGGCGTAAGACGGGCAGGAAAGACCTTCCTGTGCAAAAGCGTGCCGGAGATACTTTACTTTGACTGCGAAATACCGGAAGTCCGGCGGCGCGTGGAGGATGAATCTTTCCTTAAAGGGGTAAAAGGCAGGACTGTCGCCCTGGATGAGATACACAAGCTGAATGACCCCGCGCAACTTCTGAAAATCGCGGCAGACCATTTTCCTGATGTCCGCATAATCGCCACAGGGTCATCTATCCTTGAGGCAAATAGGCGGTTCAAAGACACGCTTACCGGACGCAAGCATAACCTTCACCTGACGCCGGCCATAAGCGCTGATGTGGCTGATTTTAAGGCGGATCCTGATACCAGGTTTTTGCGCGGCGGGCTGCCGGATTTCATGGTTTCAAGCGGGGCCTCCCCCTTGGATTATAATGAATGGCTGGAATCATACTGGGCAAAGGACATCACAGGCATATTCAATGTGGAAAAAAAGGCGGCATACGTCAGGTTCATAGAACTCCTGTTTATAAACAGCGGAGGCATATTTGAAGCCACCAAATACGGCCGGATGTGCGAAGTTTCAAGGCCGACAATAAAGAATTATCTGGCCCTGTTGGAGGCAACATCCGTAATAACCGCAGTCAGGCCTTTCTCGGCCGGGAAAGCCAGGGAAATATCCGCGGCGCCGAAAATATACGGATTTGATACGGGGTTCATCGCTTTTTTCAGGGGATGGGAGTCGCTGAGGATGGAGGACTATGGATTAATCTGGGAGCACTTTGTCCTGAACGAGATACTGGCAAACATGCAGTCCTCCAGGATATGCTACTGGCGCGACAAGGACGGGCATGAAGTGGATTTTGTGTTGTACAGGAATTCACGGGAACCCGCAGCTATAGAGGTAAAATGGCAGGCTTCGTCCTTTGACGGCAAAAACCTGTCGGTGTTCAGAAAATACCATCCAAAGGGAAAAAATTACCTCATATCACATGATACCGCTGAAAAGCATGAAAGGACATTCCGCGGATTAAAAGTTACTATGGCGGGTATTGAGGAGATAAAAGAGATTACCGGGGCGATGTGGACGTAGCCGGGGTCAAGGGTAGGCGAACGAGAGCAGAGTTCAAAGCTCAAAGTTCAATGTTCAAAGTTAAAGGCGGAAGGAACGAAGAAGCGTGAGTACCGGAACTAACGTCAAAGAATACCTGCGCGGGCTTTGTTCTACATTTAATATTGAGCTTTTGACCATTGATCATTTATTTCACATTGAGCGTTGAGCGCTTTGGTTTCCATCGCATTTAAAAACCCGATTGCTCGGCACAGGGGATAATAACAACAAGAATGTTTGGACTCCTGTATACGGACAATAAAGAAAGGCAGCTGTTGCCACTGCCTTTATGGCTGGCCGCCGCTAAAGCGGGCTTTCCTCTTCCATCCTTCGGATTTCAGCGGACAAGCCGGCTTCAACCACTTCGCTTTGCTCAGCGTTTTCACCCTGTCGGGCCGCGGCAGGGAAAAACAGGGGTTGTGCAGCTTATGGGCATGCTGAAAAGCTAAAGTTAATGCGAGAAATACTGGCCTATATACGAGATTTGGGGGGTGGGTTGTACAC